>JAYTBL010000439.1:0-1583 GCA_043736975.1 Polyangiaceae bacterium | reverse complement strand
CCGAGAGGCCGATCATCGACTGCACGCGCAGCAGGGTCGCGATGCGCATGGCGCGCACCGAGTCGTTCTGCCAGAGCTGGCCGAAGCCCTCGTCATCGATGGCCATCACCGCGCTGAGGCCCTCGCTGCCGGTGAGGTTGTTGGAGATCATCGTCTCCAGGAGGAGCATGCGCGGCTTCTTCGAGGCGAGCTCGCCAATGAAGCCGAGGCACGCGAGGCGTGACGAGTCACGGCGCTGCTGCGCGGAGGTCCGGCGCGACTCGGCAGCGTCGGAGCGACGGATGGTGTCGAGGATCGACTCCGACGGCACGGCGAGGCCCACCGCCTCGCGGTTCGTGACCTTGAGCGTGTTCACGCCCAGCACGTGGCCGCCCTCGTCGGTGAGCGGGCCTCCGCTCGAGCCGGGATCGATGGGCGCCGTGTGCTGGACGAACACCAGCGGCCGCGCCGACTCCTCGAGGCGGAAGCTCTCGTTCGACACGTAGCCGCGCGTGGTCTGGTACGAGGGCCGGCCGGCCATGCCGGGGAAGCCGGTGGCGATGACCCCCTGCTGATCCTTCGCGGTCGCGACCGCGAACGCGAAGCCCTTGTCGAAGGGGAGCCTCTTCGCCGGCCGGAGCACGGCGACGTCGTGGATCGAGTCGGTGTAGACGATGTCCGCGGGGCCGAGGCTCGTGCCGTCGGCCTGCTCGAGGATCGCGCGGTCGGCGAGCTCCACGACGTGGCGGTTGGTGATGATGAGCGTCTCGGTCCCGCCGGCTGCCGCGGGGCGCACGATCACGAAGCCGCTGCCGAACGCGCCCTTGGCGCGTGCGTGGTAGAACGCCCGCTCCTCGGCGTCCTTCGCGCGGTCCGCGAGGCCTTCGAACGTCTCGTCGATCCCGGCCGGCGGCTTCACCCGCACCAGCACGGTGAGCTTGCGCAGGTCGGGCTTGGGCTCGGCGACGAACTTCGCGCTCGCCTGCTGCTGCGCCGGCGCGCTCTTGCACTGCGCGGAGAAGCCGTCGAACGCGGCGCTCACGGCCTTCTCGATCCCGCTCCAGCGCGCGCCGAGCGCGACCATCTCGGCGGACTGGAGCTCGACCGCCTTGCCGAGGGCGCGCGTGGCGGCGACCGCCCGGTCGCGCGCGGCCGATACCCTGGGCGTTGTGAGCCGGAGCCCGGCGAGCTCTTCGGCGACCTTGGCCTTGTCGGCGAACGTCGCGCCGTCGAGCTTCTTGAGGGCGTCGGTGATCTGCGCACACTCGCGCGGGGCCTTCTTGCCCTCGCATGCGGCGCGCAGGTCGGGATACGCGGCGTCGTCCTCCTTCGCGAGCGGGCCGAGCGCCGTCGCCGACTGCTCGATCTTTTCTCGCTCGGCGCGCGCGAAGTCGTTCGCCTGCCGGAGGGCGGTGCCGGCGCGCTTCAGGACGTCGCGCATCGTGGGGTCGTCGCCCTTCAGCGTCGCGAGCTGCCCCGCGAGGTCCCCCGACGCGCGCTCGAACGTGAGGAGCATCTCCAGCACGCCGGCATACGACGCGCGGCGCGGCTTGCCGGCCTCACCGACCTCCTCGAGGACCTCGGCGAAGCGCGCGAGGTGGCCG
>JAYTBL010000438.1:0-1584 GCA_043736975.1 Polyangiaceae bacterium | reverse complement strand
CCAGCGCGAGTCAAGACCTCGTCGTCGCGCTCGCACACTCACTGCTCGTCCTTGGCGTCCCCAGCGCCGCGGTGATGATCCAGCAGCGCGCCGCCTCGAGCCCGGACGAGCTCCGGCGTTGCCTGACGGCGCTCCTCACGGGCCGGTGAGAGCGGCGGTTCGTGCGCGCGCGGCCCGCGCATTGTAGGCTTCTGAAGTGGGCTCGAGGAGCGTGACCGAGGAGAGAAGGCGGGAGCTCGCTCGACTCTGCGAGGCCGCGGCGGTCCCGTCGCCCGGTCGCCACGCGCACGCTGAAGAGCTCCTGGCGATGTCGGCAGCGAGCAAGGGGCTGCTCGAGCTGCTGGACCGCGGGCGCGACGACGTCGAAGCGCTCCAGCAGGGCATCGCGGCGACCATCGCCATCGACGCGCTCAGTGACCGTCGCGCGGTCTCGGGCGTCGAGCGCGGGCGCATCGGCGACCTGATCTCACGGATCGTCGAGCGCGACGACATCGATCTCCGGAGGAAGGCGCTCGCCCTCGCCGCGCAAGGGCGGCTGCGTCTCCAGCACGGGCAAGCCGAGCTCGCGCTTGCCGATCTCGAGCGCGCGACCTTGCTCGTCGATGCCGCGAACGGCGCTTCGGGTGATCGTGCCTTCGTCGCGGGGCGCCTCGGCTACGCGCTGTCCATGATGGCGCGGACCGAGCAGGCGCTCGTGGCGCACGGCGCCTCCGCGGAGCACGCGCGCGCCAGCGGCGATCTGCGCGCGCACGTCGCCGCGCTGCAAGACGAGGGAAACATTCTGCAACAGCTCGGGCGCACGCGAGAGGCTCGCGAGCGCTTCGACACCTCGCTCGAGCGTGCCCGCGCCGCCGACGATCGCGCGGGAGAGATGCGCGCGCACGCGGGGATCGCATACCAGCACCTGCAAGCGCTGGAGTTCGAGCCCGCGCGCGACGCGTACGCTTCCGCAGCGGCCATCGGCGAGGGCGGCGTCGCTCCGCGACTGAACGCGCTGGTCAGCGGATACTCGGCGCTGCTCCACCTCGAGCACGGCCGCGTGGACCGCGCTCTCGCGCTCGCAGCGCGCGCCGTCGCTTCGAGCTCGACGCCGTCGGCGAGAACTTCGACGACGCCGCGGACCGCATGAGCTTCGCGCGGCGGCGAGTACCCGCCGATCATGCCTACGTCCACGTCGTCCGACTCTTCGAAGCGGTCGTCGAGATCGAACGGGCGGCGGTGATGGGTCGGACGCTCGCCGTCACCGAGGACGCCTTCGCCCGCGCGCGCGAGGTGCTCGCGGGAGTGTCGAGCCCTCAGCCCGGGGAGGCGCGGCCGCTGGTCGATCGGGTCGACGACGTATCCGTCGCCGCGCGCTTCCTTCGTGCGCGATTGGCGAAGGACCGCGCGGTCGTCGCCGCGCCCAAAGAGGCGTCAACTTCGCGTGATGAGGAGGCCAAGACGCTCTCGCAGCGCCTCGACTTCCGCCGCTTGCTCTCGTTGCTGCGGGCGCGCCCGGGGAGGATCGTCTCCCGAGCCGAGCTCGCGGCCCACGTCTGGCCGGACGAGGCGCTCGACGAGCCCGCCGCGCGCGCCCGGGTCGAT
>JAYTBL010000437.1:0-4298 GCA_043736975.1 Polyangiaceae bacterium | reverse complement strand
ATGATGTCTAGTCGCATGCAGGCCGGTGCGCAAAGCCCCGGCTCCCCAACCGCGGTGCATGGTGGTAAGCTGCCGTCCGGTCGCATGGCAGTCAAAGCGTTAGCCATTGGAATCATTGGTCTTCTGTCCTTTTCCACGTTTTCCGCCTTCTCCGGCTCGACGTGCGGAAAGTCGACCGCGGACGACGTGACGAAGGACAAGCCCACCACCCCGGACGTCGTGCTCGAGGGGGTCGACACCAGCGCCCTCACGCCGCGCGAGAAGAAGGAATGGGGGATCTACGTCTCCGAGTTCCTCTCGCCCTGCCAGAGCGTCCCCGTGCCGATCTCGCAGTGCGTGCAGGAGAAGCGCGCCTGCGCGAAGTGCCTGCCCGCCGCGAAGTTCGTGCTGCGCGGCGTGAAGGACGGCATGACCCGTGAGCTCATCGAGAAGAGCTACAAGGGGCGCTTCGAGTCGTCGGGCGTCAAGAACGTCCCCATCGACGGCTCGCCGGTCCGCGGCCCCGAGAGCGCGCCCATCACCATCGTCGAGTTCGCCGATTTCGAATGCCCGCACTGCGGCGAGGTCGCGCCCGCGATCGACAAGCTGCTCGAGCAGCACAAGAACGACGTGCGCTTCTCCTTCAAGTTCTACCCGCTGCCGAGCCACCCCCACGCCGAGATCGCGGCCCGCGCCGCCGCCGCGGCGATGAAGCAGAACAAGTTCTGGGAGATGCACCACGCGCTCTTCACGAACCAGCGTCACCTCGAACAGACCGACCTCGACAGCTACGCGAAGGAGCTGGGGATCGAGGTCTCGCGCTTCCACGCCGACATGCAGGCGAACGAGACGACCGAACGGATCGCCAAGGACAAGAAGCTCGGCGAGGATCTGCAGATCGGCGGCACGCCCACCATCTTCATCAATGGCCGCCTGTTCGACGGGCATCAGGACATGGGCGAGTGGATCACGCAGGAGCTCGCGAGCATCAAGGAGAACGGCGCTGCGCCGCCTCCCGCGCCTCCCGCAGCGAGCGGTGATGCGGGCAAGCCCGCGACGGACGCAGGCGCCAGGAAGTGAGCCGCGTCGTCGCCGACGCCTGCGGCTGCTTCCCCACCGGGCGTCACTACCCGGGCATCGCGCACCTCCTCAAGGTCCAGATCCGCGGCCTGGTCGCGGGCTTCGCGAACGACGTGCCGTGGCGGGAGATCGATGTCGCCATGCTCGACGTCGAGACCACGGGCCGTGATGCCTCGGTCGATCGCGTGGTCGAGCTCGGCATCGTGGTGGGCCGGCGCGGCGAGGTCGTCGCGAAATACAACTGGCTCATCAACCCCGGCATGCCCATCCCGGCCGAGGTCACCGCCATCCACCACATCACCGACGAGATGGTGGCGGACAAACCGCGCTTCGAGACCATCGCGCACGAGATCACCGCCGCGCTGAAGGGCTGCGTTCCCGCGGCCTACAACGCGCTCTTCGATCGCGCGTTCCTGATGAGCGAGCTCTCGCGCGCGAAGACCGACACCTCGGGGATCCCCGCGCTCACCCGCGAGGTCGAGTGGCTCGACCCCCTGGTGTGGGCCCGCGAGATCCAGGAGGGCGAGAAGTCGCGTTCCCTCGGTGACGTGGCAGCGCGGCTCGGCGTCGCGCTCGAGAAGGCGCACCGCGCCCAGGACGACGCGGAGGCTGCGCTGCGGGTCCTCTACGCGCTCGGCACCGACTCGCGGATCCCCACCGCGTACGGCGCCATGGTCCAGGAGCAGCGCCGCATCGCCCAGGTCCAGGCGGATGCGCGGCGCATGTGGCGCAGCTAGCGCGACCTTGAGATAAACGGGTGACGCGCCGCGCCACATTCCCTATATTCTCGCCGCGTTCAGGAGGCCTCGATGACCGACAAGGTTGAAATCAAGCTGCAGGATTCGTCCTTCGAGGCCCCCGTGGTGGTGGGCTCCGAGAACGAGATGGCCATCGACATCGCGAGCCTCCGCGCGAAGACCGGCATGGTGACGCTCGATCCGGCGTTCATGAACACCGCGTCGACGAAGAGCGCGATCACCTTCCTCGACGGCGAGAAGGGGATCCTCCGGTACCGCGGTTACAACATCGAGGAGATGGCCCAGAAGTCGCGCTTCGTCGAGACCTCGTACCTGCTCATCTACGGCGAGCTGCCCACGCAGCCGGAGCTCGACCGCTTCTCGACGAACCTCACGCGTCACTCGTTGATCCACGAGGACATGAAGCATTTCTACGACGGCTTCCCGTCGACGGCGCATCCCATGGCCGTTCTCTCCTCGATGGTGTGCTCGCTCTCCACGTACTACCCGGAAGAGCACGACATCAACGACAAGGAGAAGATGGACATGACCATCGCGCGCCTCATCTCGAAGGTGCGCACGATCGCCGCCTATGCGTACAAGCGCTCGATCGGTCAGCCCTTCATCTACCCGCGCAACGACCTGAAGTACGCGGCGAACTTCCTCCACATGATGTTCGCGGTCCCCTCGGAGCCGTACCATGTCGACCCCGAGGTCGAGAACGCCATGAACCTCCTGTTCATGCTGCACGCCGACCACGAGCAGAACTGCTCGACGTCGACGGTGCGGCTCGTCGGCAGCTCGCGCGCGAACCTCTTCGCGTCGGTGGCCGCCGGCATCCTGGCGCTCTGGGGCCCGCTCCACGGCGGCGCGAACCAGGAGGTCATCGAGATGCTCGAGCAGATCCGGGCCGACGGCGGCGACGTGAAGAAGTACGTCGAGCTCGCGAAGGACAAGAACTCGAACTTCCGCCTCATGGGCTTCGGGCACCGCGTCTACAAGAACTTCGACCCGCGCGCGAAGATCATCAAGGTCACCGCGGACCGCGTGCTCGGCAAGCTGGGCATCAAGGACCCGCTGCTCGAGATCGCCAAGGAGCTCGAGGAGGCGGCGCTCAAGGACAGCTACTTCGTCGAGCGGAAGCTGTACCCGAACGTCGACTTTTACTCGGGCATCATCTACCGCGCGCTCGGGTTCCCCACGAGCATGTTCACCGTGCTCTTCGCCATCGGGCGCCTCCCCGGCTGGATCGCCCACTGGAAGGAGATGATGGAGGACCCCACCACGAAGATCGGGCGTCCGCGTCAGATCTACACCGGCGCCACCGCCCGCGAGTACAAGCCGATCGACCAGCGCAAGAGCGGCGGCAAGTAGGTCACATCGGGCCGAAGAGCGGGCTGAGCTGACCCCGGATCCAGTCGGACAGGAAGAGCAGCTCGAGGACGCCGAGGATCAGGAACGGCCCGAAGGGGATGCGCGCGCGGGGCAGGGGTACGTCCTCCTCGGCCTCGTGCGGTTCCCTCTCCAGGGCCTCGGGCTCCGGCGTCTCCGACGGCTGCTTGCGGATCCCCAGCCAGCGCAGGATGAACGGGTCGTCCTCGTTCTCGGTGAGGGGATCCTCCTCGAGCGCCTTCTTCGCCTCCTCGTCGCCCGCCGCCGCGTCCTTCTCGAGCTGCGCGATGTCGTCGAGCACCGCCTGCGGGAGCTTCGACTCGATGCCGAGCACGCGCGTGACGCCGGCGTAGAGCGAGCCCTGGAGCGCGCCTGCGAACAGCACGAACACTGCCCCTGGCCAGCCGAACCAGGCGCCGGCCAGCGCGAGGAGCTTCGCGTCGCCCATGCCCATCCCGGTGCGCCCCAGCAGGCCCTTGTAGAGGAAGATGAAGGGCAGCCACACCATGCCGAAGCCCACCACCGCGCCGAACAACGAGGTCGTGAAGGGCAGGCCGCGCAGCGTGGCGGTCGCGATGCCGATCACGGTCCCGCCGATCGTGATCGAGTCGGGCAGGAACATGTGCTCGGCGTCGATGAACGCCGCGGCGACCAGGCCCATGCACAGCGCGAAGTCCGCGCCATAGACCGCGAGCGCGCGGATCGCCGGTGTCGAGCCGGGCATCTTGAAGATGACCGACTCGAGGATGCAGATCGAGAGCGCGCCGCCGATGAGCTCGACCAGCGGGTAGCGCGGGCTCATCTTCGCCCCGCAGCAGCGCGCGCGGCCGCGGAGGATCACGTAGGTGAGCACCGGGATGTTGTCGTAGCCCGCGATGGGCTTTCCGCAGCCGGGGCAGTGCGACGCGGGGCGAACCACGCTCATCTCGCGCGGGACGCGATAGATGACGACGTTGAGGAAGCTGCCCCAGATGAGCCCGAAGAAGAGGACGAAGCCGCGGATCACCCAGGTCGGGAACCAGCCGTTGAGCTCTGCAAGGCTGCCCAGATCCATCCGCGTTCTCAGAGTAACATTACGGTGGCTGCGGTCGCGAACTCGCAGCTTCCCTG
>JAYTBL010000436.1:0-1588 GCA_043736975.1 Polyangiaceae bacterium | reverse complement strand
CGCAGTTCCTCAACCAGTGCAACGGCACCGGGTGCTTCGAGTTCGACAACGCCGCGCGCATCGAGGGGTTCAAGCCCGGGCCGCTCCCCCCATTGAGCTGACACGGACGTGTCCACAAACCTCCTCCTTCTCACGCGAGCGCTCGTCGCGGTTACGGTCGTGCTGGCCTCTGCGACGGCGCAGGCGCAGGAACCCAGCGACGACGTCGAGGTCGTGGTGCCCTCGACCCGCCCGCCCAAACCGCCGCCTCCCGTCCCCGTTCCAGCTGCGCCCGTTGCCCCGGCTCCGCCTCCTCCTGCCCCGGCGGCGAGGGGCTCGGTCTCCGATCTCGCCGGTCTGCCGAAGACGACCGCCCCCGTCGCGAGCACCGACGCTCCGCAGAGCCTGGTCGCCGAGGGCAGCAACTATGTGCGCCCGATCCGTCGCGGGCTCGCGTGGTGGGGCTTCGTGCAGGCGCAGTACGAGAACAACCAGCTCTCCGAGGATCAGCTCGCGCCCGGCGGCGCGCCGCTGAACCTCGACCAGTTCGTGCTCCGCCGCGGACGGCTTCGCATCGATCGCGGCTGGGACAACGCCGCCGCCACGCTCGAGATGGACGCCTCGACGGTCAACGGCTTCCGGCTCGCGCCGCGCCGCGTGGAGGCCTCCCTTCTCTACCGTGGAACCGACGATGATCGTGTCACCCCGCGCCTCGTGCTCACCGCGGGCATCACCGACGTCCCGTTCGGGGCGGAGATCGGCGAGTCGCAGCGCGATCGCGTGTTCATGGAGCGGAGCCTCGGGTCTCTCGCGCTCTTTCCGAGCGAGGCCGACGTCGGGGTCAAGGTGTGGGGAGCGTATCGCTTCATCAACTACGCGCTCGGCGTGGTCAATGGTCAGCCGCTCAACGAACAGGCATTTCCGCGCGACCCGAACGCGGCCAAGGACCTCGCGGGGCGCGTGGGCACGCGCGCGCAGCTCGCCGAGACGCTCGTTCTCGAAGCCGGCCTGTCGTTCTATCGG
This sequence comes from Polyangiaceae bacterium, assembly GCA_043736975.1. Taxonomy (GTDB): domain Bacteria; phylum Myxococcota_A; class Polyangia; order Polyangiales; family Polyangiaceae; genus Labilithrix. Next base: position 586 of record JAYTBL010000436.1, on the reverse strand, counting down.
GGCAAGGGATTCAGCCCGGGGCGTGACGCGACGAAGGACTCGATCACCTGGGTCGACGACAACAACAACGGGTTCGCAGAGACCTTCGAGTTCCAGGGCGCCACCGGCTCCGCAGCGTTGCCGTCGCAGAGCTTCGACCGGTGGGCGATCGGTCTCGACCTCGGCGTCGCGAAGCGAACCACACTCGGTATGTCGCGCATCAACACGGAGGCGGTGGTGGCCTCGAACCTGGACCGCGGGCTGCTCGTCTCCGACCCGATCCTCGCCGGCTCGGACGTGCGCCAGCTGCTGCTGACCGTCTCGGCGGTCCAGCAGATCACCGACTACGGCGTCGTCGGGCTCCGGCTCGCCTACTACGACCCGAACAGCGACGTCTTCGAGCAGCGGGCCGGCGTCTTCCACATCAAGGACGAATCGTTCTGGGTCCTGTCTCCCGTGCTCGGCCTGACGCTTCCGCACGGGCGGATCGTCGCCCAGTACGACTTCGTGAAGGACCACCTGGGCCGTGACGACCGCGGCGTTCCCACGAACGCAAAGAACGATCAGCTGACCATCCGCCTGCAGGTGGACCTGTGAAGCGGCTCTC
>JAYTBL010000435.1:0-1590 GCA_043736975.1 Polyangiaceae bacterium | reverse complement strand
ACGATGTCGAGGCGGTGTCGCGCAACGTGCAGGCGGCGCGCCCGCGGCTGCTCGCGACCTCGGTCGCGATGGTGAAGGTGATGAGCCAGGTCGCGGCCGTCGCCGGGACCGACGCGAGCGTGCTGCTCCACGGCGAGACCGGTACCGGCAAGGAGCTCATCGCCGCCGAGATCCACGAGCGCTCGGGGCGGCGGCGGGCGCGCTTCGTCGCGCAGAACCTCGCGGCGCTCCCCCCCGAGCTGATGACGAGCGAGCTCTTCGGCCACGTGAAGGGCGCCTTCACCGGCGCGCAGACGGCGCGGCGCGGGCTGCTCGAGCTCGCGGACGGCGGGACCCTCTTCCTCGACGAGATCGGCGAGGCTCCGGCCTCGCTGCAGGCGCTCCTCCTGCGCGCGCTCGAGTCGCGCGAGTTCTGGCCGGTGGGCGCGAGCGAGCCGCGCCACGTCGACGTGCGCATCGTCTCCGCCACCAACCGCGATCTCCTCGCAGGCGCGCACGCCGGCCACTTCCGGCTCGATCTCTACTACCGCCTCGCGGTGTGCCCCATCGAGGTGCCGCCGCTGCGCGCGCGCACGCCCGACGTCCGCGGCATCGGCGTGCCGCTCCTCGCGGCGGCGGCGAAGCGCATGAACCGCGAGCTGCCGCGCATCGGCGAGCCGGCGTGGCGCGCGCTCGAGGCGCATCCCTGGCCGGGCAACGTGCGCGAGCTCGGCAACGTGATGGAGCGGCTCGTGATCTACCACGCGGGCCGCGACATCGAGCCCGCGGACCTCGGGCTCCCGCAGTCGCTGCGCCCCAGCCTCTTCCCCTACAACGTGCCGCCGGCGGCACCGAGCGAGTCCCCGCGCTCGCGTCCGCCCGCGCCGTCGTGGGGGCGCGAGCAGGCGGCGTCGAGCATCAGCTCGTCGAGCATGCCGAGCGCAGCGGCATCCGGGCTCCTGCCGTACGCGCCCGACTCGGTGAGCGAGCGTTCGTCGGGCAGCGGTGTGGTCGACGTACCGCCGTCGAGCGACGACTACGATCAGCCGCCGATGTCGCGGCCCCGCTTCGACGTCGATGCCATCTCGCCCGGCTCACTCTCGCTCGAGATGCCGGAGGGCGGCACGACGTTCGACGACCTGGAGCGCGAGATCCTGGCGCAGGTCCTGGCGCGCGCCGACAACAATCAGTCGCGCGCCGCGCGCTCGCTTGGCATGAGCGAGAGCACGTTCCGCTCGCGGATGAAGCGCCTGGGCCTGAAGGGCTAGCGACCACGTTCTAGAGCGTCGTGCGTAGCATCGAGGAGCGGCGCTCGGTAGCGGCCGGGTCGAGCTCGAAGACCGCGATCTCGGGGCACGTCTTGCCAGCGCGCAGGCCGTGGCGCGAGTGGCCGATGCCGGCGCTCACGTAGAGATCGGTGCGATCGAGCCGGTAAAAGCCGTGGAGGTAGGGGTTGCCGGCGAGCTTGGCGACCAGCCTCGTCACGTGCGGGACGTCGATCTGACCCGCGTGGGTGTGGCCGCTGAGCACCAGCGGCGCGCCGGTGGTGGCGATGATCTCGGCGGTGCTCGGGAAGTGGCTGAGCACCAGCGCCCGCTCGGGATCGGCGAC
>JAYTBL010000434.1:0-1590 GCA_043736975.1 Polyangiaceae bacterium | reverse complement strand
ACGAGGAGGAGGACGGCACGCCCCTGAGGCGACATCACTTCCGTGCGGCCTCGACCACGTCGAGCCAGAGGAACATCGTGGTGGGTTGTGGCCGGGCGTTGGACTCTCCTTCGAGGACGAAGAAAGGAACGAATCCGTAGCCTGCGTGGTAGCCCTCCTCCGGTACGACGCGCCCCGCCATCGGGAGCCGGGCTGCCGTCTCGGCCTTCGCGATGAGCCTGCCGACCAAGCGCCCGGCCGCCAATGGGTCGTCGTCTGCGAGGTAGTCGTCGATCGCGCGCAGGTCGGCGAGGGCGTGTTCGGTCCGCGCGATCGATGGCGCGACCTTTCGCTTGCCTCGCGGCTTCGTCATCTCCCAGGCGGGGGTCCCCCACATCGCTTCGACGTGTGAACGAAGGGTCAGCTTCACGGGAAGCCGGATGCCGGCGCGCTTGGCCGCCTCGTGGCGATGCGTGCCGCTGGCAAGCTGTACTCTCCCGTCGAGCGGGTAGCCCACGAGCGCGGGCATGGTCTTGTCGAAGCCGTCCCGAGCGAACGCTTCCGTGAGCCGCTCGACCTTGATCGAGTCCCTGCTTCCTGGCTCCAGATCCAGCCCGTGCGGCGGCTCGCAGTCGTCCGGATGAAGCAGTACATAGTGTCGCGCAAAGCGCTTCTCGTCGTGGTCGCTCATCGTGGCCACGAAGAGTCCACGGCGCCCAGGTGAAATCAACTCCCGCGAGAGAGCCGGCGTCGTCAGGAAAGCGATCGGTCGAACCGGGACCCGGACTGGCGAAGTCGCGGGCATCGAGCCGTCACGCCTCCGACAGCGTGCAAACCGCGGCCTTCACGCCGCGCATGATGCGCACGCCCCCCCAGACCATGACGAGCACCTCTTCGGTCTTGCCACCGACGGTGCGCGTGAACGTCCGCCTGTTCCCCATGGTCCGACTCTGGCGAGTCTCGCGTTTCAAGCGAAGCGAGGGCACGGCGCGCGCCTGCGTGCTTCACCCCGAAAGGACGGGGGCGTGCGCGCGGCGAGCGCCGCGAGATCGACCGAAGCGATGGCGGGCAACGATCGCGGCACGTCTGGCATCGCAGGTCTCATGCGTATCGCGTATGCCGCCGGCTTGGTTCTCGTCGTGCTCGGCTCGGGCGTCATGGGCTGCCGTCCGCCCGCACAGCCTGGGCCTACGGGTGAGCTTGCGCCCGCCGCCGAAGGCCGCTCACGCTTGCCGCCCGGGCATCCGCCAATCGCGCCAGAGGACATGGAAGAGTGGCTTCCGCCGGGCCACCCGCCGCTCGACGAGGACGATGACGACCTGCCGCCAGGCCACCCGCCCGTAGCGCCGCAGCTTCCGCCGGGCCACCCGACGGTGCAGCCGCAGCTGCCTCCCGGACACCCGAAGGTTCCCGGGCTTTCGCCCGGCCATCCGCCGGTCGACGGGCAGCCGCCAGCGCCCGAGCCTCTTCGGATCTGACGTTTGATGACGTGCGGCGTCGTTCACCCGTTGCGAGCCCTCGCCACGCGCCCGCAGCTCATGAGCTTCGATGTCGGTCAGCCGGCAGTACAGCTGGGACGCGAAGAGCTCGCGCGCGAGAGCGACGTCGATG
>JAYTBL010000433.1:0-4307 GCA_043736975.1 Polyangiaceae bacterium | reverse complement strand
GATGCTCGGGCTCGCGATCGCCGGGCTGATCGCGGCGAGCGCCAAGCTCGTGGGTGGCGTGGTCGCGGGCTGGGGAGAGGCGTGCATCGCCGGTGAGGTCGGCGCGGAGCTGCGGCTCGAGGTCCTCGACGCCGTGCTCGCTGTCAACAAGGTGCACGGCCCACGACAGCGCGATCATGGTGAGCCACGCGGCGCGGGCACCCGCGACGGCGGCGCGCGAATTGCCGACCTCGCGTCGCTCACCACCCACATCGTGGATGTGGAGAACGGGATCGCGCACGGCGTCTTCGCGGAGGTGCGAGCCGTGTTGCAGCTCGCCCCGCTGGTCGTGCTCCTCGCGGTCCTGGCGCCGCGGCTCGCAAGCAGCGCGGCCATCGCGCTGGGCGGCTTCTCGGTGCTCGTGATGGTGGCGCGGCGAGCGCTGAAGCGGAATCGTGCGCGCGCGGCGCGCGAGTCCGTGGCGCTGCTCGGCGCGGCCGACGAGGCGGTTCGCCACGCCGATCTCTGGGCCACGTACGGCGCCGAAGGACGGATCCGAACGCACGTGCGCGCGCTGGGGCAGACGCTGATCGCCACCGCTGCACGGCTGCGCACGCGCTCGGCGCTGCTCTCCGGGACGAGCGAGGTGCTCGGCGCGCTCGCGCTGGTGCTCACGCTCGCGCTGGTGTCGGCGGGCGCGATCGGCGGCGTCGATCGCGGCGCGCTCGTGCCTTTCGCGATCGCGTTCTTCATGGCCTACAAGCCGCTGCGCGAGATGGTGGAGGGGCGGCTCGCGCGGGCGAGGGCGGAGGAGGCGCTGCGGGAGGCGATGGGCGGGCGGGGGGCGCGGCTTGCGGCGGTTGCTGCGACCGTCACCCAGCATTCGAGGCCCGAGTGGGGGCTCGCGCGGCTCGGCGTCGCGGGGCTCCGTACCGCGCACGGCGCGCACGCGGGCGTTTCCTTCGACCTCGCGCCGGGGAAGATCCTCGCCATCGTGGGGCCCACCGGGATCGGCAAGACCTCGCTCCTCCGGACGTTGCTCGGGCTCGATCGCGCCACCGCCGGGACCGTGACCTGGGGGACCGAGGCGATCGAGCACCGCGGGATCGGGCCCGGGGAGCGGCCGTTCGCCTGGGTTCCGCAGGACGCTCCGGTGCTCGCCGATTCGCTCGCGGCGAACGTCCTGCTGGGGAGCGACGCGGAGGGAGAGGAGGGCGTCGCGCTGGTCGCGCGGATCCTCGAGGAGCTAGGCGCGCGCTCGCTCGCCACCGCCGTCGGGGACGCGACGCTCGCCGGCGATCGCCTGGTGTCGGGCGGTGAGCGTCAGTGGATCGCCGTCGCGCGCGCGCTCGCCACGCGCCTGCCGGTCGTCCTCCTCGACGAGCCCACCGCGTCGCTCGACGCCGCCGCGCAGGCGCGGATGCTGCGCGCCATCGCGAGCCTCCGCGGCACGCGCACCGTGGTGATCGTCACGCATCGCCCCGAGCCGCTCGCGATCGCCGACGTCGTCGTGCGGCTAGACCGAGAGGATTCGCAGGATCGGCCCAGCGGTGATGGTCACGTGCTCGGCGCGCACCAGCTCTCCGTCGAGGACGTAGGCGCCATCGCGCTCCGGGAAGCGCAGCGTGACCTCCTTCGCGAGGGCGTCGACCCGCCCGCGGCCGAGGAGCGGCCGGCCGGCGAGGACCAGCGGGAGCTGCGGCCCGAGCCGTGAAGGTCCTAGCGCCGAAGCCACGACGTGAAAGCGATCGTGGTGCTCGCCGGCGCGATAGAGCAGGCGGATCCCGATTCCCAGGTTCTTCACGACGCTCGCGCAGACGAGGCTCGCGGCGTCGAAGTCGGCGGTCACGCCGTCGACCTCGAGGGTGCACGGGACGGGCGTGAGCACGCGGCGCGCGAGGCGCCCGCGCGTGAACGAGCCGGCGAAGATGCGCCCCGCGATCCTTGCGGCGCCGCCGTATCCGCGCGCGCCGTCCTCGTCGTAGACCTCGAAAAAGCGCGACACGAGGCCAGCGCCCACGATGAAGCCGATGCGCGCGTCGCGATCGTCGGTCACCCGCAGGGTCGGGCGTTTCCGGACCTGCGCGCGGCCCCGCGACACCGCCTCGACGAGCCGCGCAGCGTAGCGCGCCGCGTCGCCGCCGCCGGAAAAGAGCCCGCCGCCCTTGAAGCCCCAGTTGCGCGCGACCGTGCTCACGGTGCCGCCGGGCGCGAGGCCGATGGCAGGTAGCGCGCCCTCGCCGCGTCCCGCCGCGGTGAACGCCCGGGCCAGCGCCGTGACGCCGGCCATGTACGAGCCGTCACCCCCGGCCAGGATGATCGCGTCCGGCACCTCGCGCGCGAGCTCCGCGGCAGCCTCATCGAGGTCGGCCATGGTGCGCGTCTCGATGACGCGAGCGCCGGCGCGGCGCGCCCGCAGCACGTCGAGTAGCCCCCTCGACGAGGTCTCGCTGGCCAGCCGGCGCGCGCGCCGGTTGACGATCGTGACGATCCGCGCACCTTCGCCCTTCGGTCTCGCTAGCGCCATGCCCAGCGCGAGCAGCTACCACGTGGCCTCGAAACGCGTAACCTCCATGAACATGAGACGCTGTTCTGCCAGGGGCGCGCGCGTCCTTCTCTCGCTCGTCCTGTCTTTGGCCGTCGCAGGCTGCGGGAGCCCGGCGTACCGCGCCGCGGAGAGCGGAGACCGCGCCAAGCTCCGCGCCGAGATCGAGGGCGAGCACCAGCGCGGGGTCCTCTCGAACCTCGAGGCCGCGAAGCTCGCGCGCGTGGTCGCGACCCGTGAGCTCGCCACCGCGAAGGACGAGGCGACCGCCACCGCCCGCGTCAAGGAAACGCAGGGCTGCGCCGCCGACCTCGACGAGGCGCTCGCGGACCGGATGAAGAAGCACGACGGCGCGGGCGCCGAGGCCGCGCTCCTTCGCATCGAGGACGGCAAGCTCTGCGACGGCGACGCGCGCGACTACCTCTCCGACGGCGACGACCGCTGGCGCGCCGTGGGCACGCGCACGCTCCACCGCGACGAGGATCGCAAGCGCCGGCAGGCGGCGGTGCTGGATCCCAGCCCTCGCGTGCGGCGCAGCGCGATCCGCGCCTCGGCTGACGCGAAGGACGTCTCCGATCTCGATCTGCTCTTCGAGACGGCGCGGGTCGATCCCGAGCTGATCCTCCGCAACGAGGCGCTCCGGGCGATGAGCCAGATCCTCCGCGGCGCCGAGAGCGGCAAGGCCCGCGCCGCTGCCCACGCCACGCGCCTGCGCGATCTCTGGACCGCGGGGGACGACGCCATCCGCGAGGACATCGGCGTCGCCTGGGCGCTCTCGCCGGTGTTCGAGAACGGCGGGCGCCAGGCGCTGCGCGTCGAGATCGCGTCGGGCAAGGGACCCGGCGCCATCGCTGCCGCCGCGGTGGTGCTGCGCACGGCGCCGCGCGACGCCGAGCTCGCGGCGTCGGCGAGCGCCTTGCTCACCCGCACCATCGCCGAGGGCTCGCGGCGCGACCGGCTGCACGCCGTGGCGTCGGCGCGCCTCGCCGGCACCGAGCTCGAGGCCCTCCGCGCCGCCTCCAGGGAGGAGGACCGGGACATCCGCGTCCCGGCGCTCGCGCGCCTCCTCGATTCGAAGCCCGATCGCGACACGGCGGTCCGCAGCCTCGAGATCATCGCCGGGCAGGGGGTCAAGGCCGGCCCCGCCTCGGAGGACGGCCCCACCCTCGAGGCCGCCGCGCGCGCCCGCCTGGCGCTCGCCTACGCGGGCGATCTCCGTATCCAGGCCTGGATAGAGCAGGATCTCGCGTCCTCCGACCCGACGCGCCGCCTCGGTGCCGCCTCCGCCCTCGCCGCGCTCGGCCGACCCGCGCGGGCGGTGATGCTCCTCGCCGACCCCGACGCCAGCGTCCGGACGCGCGCCGCCTGCACGATGCTCGTCGCTGGGCGCCGTTGACACGGTGACTTTCGTGCGGGTACGACTCGGGGCGTGATCCGTACGAAGCTTGCCTCCACTTTCCTCGTTGGCGCTCTGGCGCTCGGCTCCACGGGCTGCGTCAAGAGGATGATCCTCAACTCGACGATCGCGTCGACCCGCATCGGCGCCGGCGCGGCCGACACCATCGGGGACTACGAGCTCGCGCGCGCTGCCGCCTCGGCCGGCGTCCTCCAGTTCGAAGGCATGCACCGCCTCGCGCCCGACAACGAGGACGCGCTCTTCCTGCTGATGAAAGGCTGGGCTGGTTACGGCTACGCCTTCGCGATGGACGACTACGAGGTCGCCACGCTCGCCGAAGACGACAAGATGGCCGACTACCACAAGAAGCGCGCGAAGCTCGCGCTC
>JAYTBL010000432.1:0-1592 GCA_043736975.1 Polyangiaceae bacterium | reverse complement strand
ACGGGGAGTGATGCCCCGATCGAGGCAACCTCGAAGGAGCCAGGCTCTCCGCCACGGCAACCATCAAGCGCTGAAGGCCGGCCTTGTCGATCGTCTCGACGCTGCGCAAGATCGCCGCGGCGACCGAGGCGCGGCGACGGGCTTCCTCCCGCTCTTGCCGGTGCGCGCTGCGCTGTCGCCAGAGAAGACCCAGCGGAACACCGACGAGCATCATCACCCCGAGGGCCAGGAGCAACGCGCTCGAGGTGAACGCCCTGGCCACCGCGTCGAGCGGCGTCTTCTTGCGATCCGCCTCGATGGCCTGGAGCGCGTCGTTGGAGCCCAGCACCGCATCTCTTGCCAGCTCGCGGCTCATTCCTCGCAGCGACGCGCGAAGCGCCGGGTCTCTCATGAGGTCGTCGACGAGCTGACGCAATGCTGGCGCCATCGCGCGAGAGAATTCGCCGCTCGCCGGACCATGGTCGAGGCCTCCGAGACGTACGCCTTCACGATCTCCGCGCGGGCGTCCTTCAGCCGCACCGCGGACGCGCCTGCGAGCGCCTCGAGCACGGCCAGGCGGCGCTCGCGATCGACGCCCACGAAGCCGACGCCGTGGTGGGCCTCATTCGACGCCGTGTCGAGCGCCGCGAGGCCCTGACGCCACGCCACGCGGTCCTCGGGCAGCTCGCCGTTGCGGTGACCATCACCGCGACCGCTCGCGAGATCGCGATCGATGCGCGCGACGATGGAGAGCGACGCGGTCGGCACGATCTCGGCCACGAGGCAGCGCAGGAGCCCGAGCTCGTGGTCGCCCAGCCATCCAGGGCCCGTGACCTCGCGCTCCCGCGCATGCATCACGAGCCGCGTCGCGCGGGAGGTCTCGGTCGACCGTACGAGGGTCTCGAACGACGCGCCTGGCGGGCGCGGCCGGGGTGGGACGCCCGCGAGCCGCGCGCAGTGCTCGGCCACAACGTCCGGCTGCTCGAGCGGCGCGAGATGCGCCGCGCCGTGCACCACCACGACGTTTGCTCGCGGCACGTGCGGCATCACGATCTCGCGCTGCGCCGCCTCGCCGAGCGGCATCTCCTCGCTCCCGCAAAGCAACAGCGCGGGAAGATCGAGGACGCCGATCGCGGCGCGAAGGTCCTCTCGGCTGCCCGACGTGAGCCAGTGGACGAACGCGCCGAGGCTCATCGTCTCGAAGCCGCGCAACGTGCGCGCGCGACGGTCGTGAGGCAACGGCAGGACACCCAGGTTGTCATCGAGAAACGAAGCGCCGTCGAAGTGCGCGATGAGCGCCGCGCGCTTGTCCTCGCCGATGGGCTCCGGACCCGGCGGCGACGACGACACCAGGGTCAGCCCGGCGAGCCCGGCGGGCCGCGTCGCCGCGACGGCGAGCGCCACCTTGCCGCCCATCGAATGACCGCCGAGGAACCAGCGCGCCGCGGGTCGGTGGCGGTGCGCAAAGGCGATGGTCTCGAGCACCGCGTCACGCATCTCGTTCACCGACCAGCGCCGATCGCGCGCGGCGTCGCCGAAGCCGGGCAGATCGATGCTCACCACGCTCGCCCCGCGCGCGGCCAGCGCACGCGCCACCTCCGTCCAGCTCTGCG
>JAYTBL010000431.1:0-1597 GCA_043736975.1 Polyangiaceae bacterium | reverse complement strand
CCGGGGCTCGGAGCGAGCAGCGTATCGAGATGGACGGGAAGGGTGACGTCGATGGGGCCAGCCCGGCCAGGCAGCTCCGCGGTCCAGCTGGAGACCGTCACTTCATGAAGTGGCGAGGGCCCTGGACGATGCGTGCACCCTGCATTTCCCAGCAGGAGCACGCCGATGAGGAGCATGAGCGCGCGGGCCGCGGCGTTCCGGATCACCCTCCACGGCGCTTCGGGCTCGGCGAGCACGGTCTCATGGTATCGTATACGGACGATGCGCTTCCTCTATGGAGACTCGGCGCCGTTCCCCCTCGGGTACAATTTCCTCGCCACCCTCGAAGTCTTCATGACGGCGGCGACGAGGATCGTGCAGCTCGAGAGCGAAGCCCGCGATCTGGCGCGGCAGAGCGAGGAGCTGGCGGCAGGACGTATGAAGGGGCTCGAGGCCCTCGACCAGTTCCACACGGTCGTCATGCGCGCCGTGCAAGACACCGCGCAGAAGGTCCAGCACGCGCACGCCCTGGAGTACGCCCAGAAGATCGCCCAGTTTGCCTCCTCCTATGTAGACGAGCATCGCCGCACCACCCTGGGCGCGAGCGAGCGCGAGTCCGTGCAGGTCCGCACCGAGAACGAGCGCCGCGTCGGTGAGCAGCGCCAGCAGCTCGAGACGTTCCTGCGCGCCGCGAAGCTCCCCGTGCTCGCCACCAAGGTGGCGATGCAGCTCGTGATCGAGGGCAAGGACGCGCACCACCAGATGAGCGCGGTCTTCGATAACCCGGACGGCATCCAGACCTCGTTCGCGCTCGGCACCTCGAAGGCCGGCGGCTGGGCGATGCCCCGCAAGGTCGGCGAGCTCTCGCCGGGCACCGAGCTCTCGGTCGGCATCGACAAAAGCTGGCTGCGCGGCACGGTCACGCCGAAGCAGGTCAACGTGGATGACTGGGCGATCACCCAGTTCGACCTGTCGGACGACGCGTTCGGTCTCACGCTGCGCAAGAAGCTCAGCGAGAAGGAGATGCTTCACTTCGAGCTGCGCCGTACCGAGCAGGGGATCACGGGCGTCGTCGAGCATCCCGGGCAGACCAACGCCGAGGCCTTGAACGGCCAGCTGGGCGCCGCGGACGTCGCGGCGATCGAGCGACTGTGGCAAGCGCTTCGGCTCGCCTGCCGTGACGTGCTCGAGCACAAGGAGCAGCTCGTCTCGGTCAGCCTCGATCAGGCGCCGGTGTTCGAGGGCGGGCTGGTGATCCAGTTCGTCGTCCGCCTCGTCGCGATGTTCGCGCCCACCGTCCGCGAGATCGCCAAGCGCAGCCCCAACGAGTTCGAGCTCTCGCTCAAGCAGGAGAACGAAGGCGGCCGCCGCGAGGAGGTCTACCTGCGCAAGGAGCAGCTGGTGAGCCGCCTCCAGCCGCTCTCCGCGATCGGCCGCCAGATCTTCGCGCCGCTCGGCCTCGACTCGTGGGTCCCGGGTGTCACCGCGGCGCCGCCCTCGGTGGCGCCGGCCCCGGTGTCGGGCGCCAGCGTCCCGCCCGCGGCGCCGCCGGTGTCGGTCCCGCCTGGCTCGAATCGCGTGCTTCCCCAGAGCTGAATCGTGCCCGCGCGCGCGCGGA
>JAYTBL010000430.1:0-4323 GCA_043736975.1 Polyangiaceae bacterium | reverse complement strand
GGTGCTCGCGCACCACGATGTGCAGCGCCGTGAGCTCGGGTCTCCTCCGTTCGTACGTCGGGCAGAGCGCGGCGGCGGACGCGGACACGCACGCCCCTCAGCAAGCCTCGCTCCCGGGTTCCCTCCAGCGTTCTCGCGTACTTGCCCGCGGCCTCCCCTGGCCGCGCCACGTTTCAGGGTGGCCCAGGCCAGCTCCGCTGGGGTGACGGTGCGTGGCACCCGCGAAGGCGCGCCTCCCCTCGCCTAGGGGGCACTGGCTCGTTTTGCTGGACGGAGTGCGACAAGGACGAGACCGCGTGCGCGCACGCCGGCGTGTGCGTCGGTTACAAGACGCCGCTCGGCACTGCCCGGAGGTCGTGCGTGGCGGCGTGCACCGGCGCCGGCGCCTGCGACAACCGCGCGCTGCTCTGCCAGGCCGGCACGAGCTCTATGGCGCCTACCTCCTCAGGGAGTGTCAGGGAGGGCTGAACGCCGCGGGCGTTCGACGGCACCGTACTCCACGGCGGGCGCGTTCTCAGGCGTGCCTGCCACGAAGGCTCGGGTGTTCAGACCCGAGCCTTCACCTACTCCAACACGCGCACTCTACGTCGTCACCGCCTCGAGGGCGACGACGATGCGGGCACAGTGAGCACCCACTGCCGAGCGCATCGCGGTAACACTCCGTGAAGCGCGGCGCGAGCTCGGTCATCTTGTGCTCGAGGGCCCCGCGCTGGACGCGCTCGGTTGCGAGGGGCTGGAGCGACACGATCGCGTTCGTGGGCGTGTACTCGCTGCTGGCGGCGGCTGGCGGCGAAGGCGGCACTGGCGGCGCCGTCGGGTGGACGGAAGCGGATGGCGGCGCCGATCCCGAAGCGGCGTGTGCCACCATGCGCGCGCGGGATCCGCGGGAGACCGGCGGTCGGGCTGGCGGCGGCGCTCGATGCCAGGGGTGGCACGAGGCCTACCGCGGCTGGCGCGGGCCGCTGCATCGCGTACACGATGACGCCTCCGAGCATCAGCCCGCCGAAGAGGAGGACCGGAATGAGCGCGCCCCGGCGCTTCGGGATGCCTGCAAGCGCTGCGTCGTCCTCGTCGGGTAAGCTCGCGACCGTCGAGGCGCGCTCGAAGGCCACGATCGCCGCCGCTTCGGGGAGAGACTCCTCCGAGCGCCGCATGCCGAGGGCTGCCTCAGCTCGGCGCGCATCTCCTTCGCGGTGCTCAGGCGCGCGGACGGCTCCTTCTGCAGCGCTCGAAGGCAGATCGCCTCGAGCCGTGGATCGACGCCGGCCTTGATCCGGGAGGGCGGGGTCGGCGTCTCTGTGATGTGCTTGACCGCGATTCCGATCGCATTCTCTGCATCGAACGGAAGGCGTCCGGCGAGGAGCCGGTAAAGGATGACGCCGACCGAATACAGGTCGCTCCGCGCGTCCAGCGCCTCGCCTCGCGCCTGCTCGGGCGACATGTACTCCGGGGTCCCGATGAGCGCATTCCCGGTGGTCAGCGCCGTCTTCACGTCCTCGTGGGACTTGAATGCCTTGGCGTTGACGAGCTTCGCGATGCCAAAGTCGCAGACCTTGACGATGTCTCGGCCCGCCTCGTCGTCGTCGGCGACGATCATGATGTTCTCGGGCTTCAGATCGCGGTGCACGATGCCGTGCGCGTGGGCGGTCGAGATCGCCGCGAGCATCTGGACGAGGATATCGACCGTACGCTCATCGCTCAGCGGCCACTCGCTCTGGAGCAGCGTGAGGAGGTTGCGCCCTCGCAGGAACTCCATTGCGAGGTAGACGAGGCCATCGGGCTCCGTTCCGAAGTCGAGGACGCGGACGGAGTTCGGGTGCTCGAGGAGGCTTGCTGCCTTCGCCTCCCGGTAGAAGCGTTCCTTGAAGTGTGCCTCGCCCGCGATGGACGGGCGCATAATCTTCACGGCCACGTCCGTGCCGAGACCGACGTGCCGTGCCCGGTATACGTCTCCCATGGCCCCGCCCCCGACGTGCTCCTCGATGCGGTACCGGTCGGCGATCGTTCGCCCGACGAGCGTGGGGCCGGAGCTCGGGGGGGCGACCATCCGTCATCGAGTGTAGTCCGCTCCTCAGCCCGAGGCGGTGGCGATCGGCCAGGGTGCCGGGTGCGGCCCTGCTTGCCAGTTGTCGTGGCGGCCATCCCAGTGGATCAGGGTGAACGCGTTCGGATCCACGTCGTCCAGGGCGTTCACGTTGAACGAGGCGAACGGCCCGCCAAGCTCGGGGATGTCACCACGACCGAAGCAATGGATCCCGCAGCGACTGCAGAAGAAGCGCAGCGCCTCCTTCCGGCCATACGCGGTCAGGAGGTCTTCTCCCGAGACAACCCGCAGCGCCTCCGGTTTCACCATCGACCCGGTTATCGCGGTCTTCATGCAGATCGTGCAATTGCAGCGGCTCACCGTTCCGAGGTCCGTGTCGACCTCGAAGTGAACGGCCCCGCAGTGACAGCTTCCCTTGTGCGTCGTGATTCTTGAAGTCATGGTCTCTCCTCGTCGGGAGAGGACCTAGCGTTGATCGATGACAGGGGAAAGTCCAAGCAAAGCACTTTTCGCCTGAAGGGGGCCCGGTTCGTCCGGTTCGGCGGGGTCGGTGGAGTCGAGATCGCGGCAAAGGCAAAGGTCTTCGAGCCCGTTGCGAAGGCCCCCACCGGTGTCCAGGGGCCCTGCGCGAGCAGCATGTCCTCGTCGATGGCGACTACTGCCCCGAGCCCGAGCAGGTCTGCCTGAAGTGGCTCGACCCGCCGCCCTACGAGAACCTGCGCTGCGGGGAGTATCAGAAGCCTGCAAAGTGCAAGGTCCCCCGGAAGCATCGCCGCTTCTGCGTCGACCGCGAGGAGTACGCCGAGGGCGCGAGCACGCCCGATGCGTTGCCCATGGTCAACAAGAGCTGGACGGAGGCGAAGTCGATCTGCGAGTCGCGCGGCGCGCGGCTATGCAAGGAGACGGAATGGGAGTTTGCCTGTGAAGGCGAGGACATGAATCCCTACCCGTACGGCTTCGCGCGCGAGGCCGGGATGTGCAACGTCGACCGCACCGACCTCGGTGGAACGCGCGACAAACTGCGCGATCATCGCGCCACGCTCGCGGCGTTCCCCGAGTGCACGAGCGCGTTCGGCGTGCACGACCTCACGGGCAACGTCGACGAATGGGTGGAGCGCGAAGGCATGGCCGCGCCGCATCGCTCGTCGCTGCGCGGCGGCTGGTGGCTGCCTTGGCCGGAACCGCTGCCGCGCCGCCACCACGCACCACGACGAGAGCTATGGCGGCAAGCAGGTCGGCTTCCGCTGCTGCGCCGACCTCGACAACTGAGGAGCGCCGATCAGCCGAAGTCGTTCGCGGGACGCGGGACCGACGGCGTGAGCTGCGCGAGCAGGGACTCGATGGACGCCGCCTCGTCGTGCTTGCCGAGCTCCCGCGCGGTCTTCGCGTAGCGCGTCATCTCCTCGGCGCCGATCAGCGCGACGTTCTTCTGGAGCGTTGGCAGGAGCTCCTGCCACTCGCCCTCGATGAGCAGCGCGTAGCAGTAAATGCGCAGCGCGATGGCGCGCAGATCCTCCGAGGCCTGCGGTACGAGCACCGGGCGGAGCAGCGCGATGGCCGCCGCACCGTCGTGCTTCTCCAGCGCGAGGTAGGACTGCTCGATGGCCTGCGTGAGCGGGACGTTTGCGCTGCGCGTGTCGGCCTGGCGATACGCCTGCACGTTGGACCACGTGAAGAGCGCGGCGATGCCGCCGAGCCAGAGTTGTCCCAAGAGGAACGCGAGCACCAGGAACCCGCCGCCGACGAGCACCGAGACGATGCGCGCCGGCTTCTCGCCGCGGTTCTTCGTCACGATGTTCAAGAAGCTGCGCATGACGTTGCCGCCGTCGAGCGGGAGCATCGGCGCGAGGTTGAAGATTCCCCAGACGACGTTCACGGTCAGCGCCGTCTTCAGCGCGAACGCCGCGCGGTCGCCCGCCGGGTGGAAGCCGAGCCGGCCCGCGATCACCAGCGCACCGCCACGAGAAAGCCTGCGAGGGGACCCGCGACGCTGATGGCCATCGAGCGCAAGTGCCCGATGTCACGGCTCGTCTGCCAGTGGGTGAGGCCGCCCATGCCCTGGAGCTCGATCTGCGGCTCAAGGCCGAACACCTTGCCGATCAACGCGTGGCCGAGCTCGTGCACGAGCACCGACACCAGCGCGACGCCCGCCCAGATTGCAATGTGATCGAGCTTCTTGGGGAAAGTCCAAGCAAAGCACTTTTCGCCTGAAGGGGGCCCGGTTCGTCCGGTTCGGCGGGGTCGGTGGAGGTGTCGGGCCTCATGAGTGGGCTGGGGGA
>JAYTBL010000429.1:0-4325 GCA_043736975.1 Polyangiaceae bacterium | reverse complement strand
CACCTTCGGCGCGGGCGGCTCGGTCGAAGGCACCGGGAAGACCGGCAGCGGTGCGTCGGCGGGGTCGGCCTTAGCCGCGGGCTTCTTCGCGGCGTCCGGCTTCGCGTCCGCCGGCTTCGCGATCGCCTTGGCGTCCGCCTCGACCCTCGCGTCCGCCTCGACTTCGGCCTTCGACTTGGCCTTGCCGCGGCCCTTGCCGTCCGGGGACGGCGCGCCCTCCTCGCCGATGGCGATCGGCGCGACGCTGCCGTGTCCCTTGGTGCGGCGCGCGTTCGTCTTCGGCGCGCCCTGGGCCCGCGGCGCGCGCGCGTTCTCCTCCGCGGTGACCGCGGCCTCGAGCGCGCTCGCGGTCACGCCGCTGCTCGCCGGCTCGGGAGCCGGGATGGCGCGCGGCGAGATCGGCAGCGCCGCCGAGGTGATGGTTGCAGTCTGCACGGGCTCGTGCGGCGCCGCCGCCTGCTGCGCGGGGCGATGGTAGAGGTACTCGCCCGCCGCCACCGTGACCGCGCACAGCGCCGCGGCGATGAGCAGTCCGGAGCGGCGCGGACGCACCTCGATCTGCGCGAGCAGGCTCGCGGGCATGGCGTCGTCTTCGGAGCGGCTGCGTCGGGCGTTCGGTTCGTTCATCTCGTCCTCCTCGTCGTCCTCGTGTCCCAGGAGCGCGCGCAGCTCGGCACGCAGCTCGCGCGCCGACGAATGCCGATCATCGGGCTTCTTCTTCATCGCCTTCAGGCAGATCTTCTCGAGCCGCGAGGAGGCGCGCGGGTTGAGGAGCCGCGGCCGCGTCGGCTCGTCGTTCACGTGCATGAGGGCGGTGCCGAACGCCGTCGACGAGTCGAACGGCACCTTGCCGGTCATCAGCTGGAAAAGCAGCACGCCCATCGCGTAGATGTCGCTCCGGATGTCGAGCGTCTCGCCGCGCGCCTGCTCGGGCGACATGTACTCGGGGGTGCCGACCACCACGCCCCGCGCGGTGACGCTCGGCCCGCGCGCGCCGCCCTCGAGCAGCTTCGCGACCCCGAAGTCGCACACCTTCACGATGTCGTGGATGCGGCCTTCGTCATCCTGGCCCTCGATGATCATGATGTTCTCGGGCTTGAGATCGCGGTGGATCACGCCGAGGTCGTGCGCGACCGCCAGCGCCGCGAGCGCCTGCGAGGCGATGTCGACGATGCGCGCCACCGGCAGCGGCGAGTCCTCCTCGATGATCTGCGCGAGCGTCTTGCCGTCGACGTACTCCATCGCGATGTAGAGGAGGCCGTCGGGCTCCTCGCCGAAGTCGACGACGCGCATCGAGCTCGGATGATCGACACGCGAGGCGGCCTGCGCCTCCCGCAGGAACCGCGCCGCGAACATCGGCTCGCCCGCCAGCTGCCGGTGCAGCACCTTGAGCGCCAGCGTGGTGCCGAGCGCGCACTGCCGAGCTCGGTAGACGCACCCCATCGCGCCCTGACCGACGAGGGTCTCGACCTCGTATTTCCCGGCGATCGTGCGGCCGATCAGTGCCTCGCTCTTCATGAAGCGAGACGGTACCGGACGTGACTAGGGTGGGCCATTTTACGGGGTGCGGTTAGAGTCCGCCCATGATCGCGTTCTTCGGGATGGGGATGCTGGGTTCGGGCTTCGTGCGGGCGCTGCGGCGTCGCGGTGAGGAGGTCCAGGTCTGGAACCGCACGCTCGCCAAGGCGTTGGCGCTCGAGGTGCACGGCGCGAAGGCCTTCGCCGCGCCGGCCGATGCCGCGCGCGGCGCGACGCGCATCCACCTCTCGCTCTCCGACGACTCGGCCGTCGACGAGGTCCTCGAGCGCGCGAGCTCGGGCTTCGCAGCGGGCGTGGTGATCGTCGATCACACGACGACGTCGGCCTCGGGCACGGTCACGCGCGCGGCGCGCTGGGCGGAGCGCGGCGTCACCTTCGTGCATGCGCCGGTCTTCATGGGCCCGCAGAACGCGCTCGACTCCACCGGGATCATGCTCGTGTCGGGCGACCCTGCGCACGTCGACCCGTTGCGGCCCGCGCTCGAGGCCATGACCGGCAAGCTCGAGGACGTCGGCGCCCGGGTCGACGCCGCGGCCGCATACAAGCTGCTCGGCAACCTGTTTCTCATGTTCCTCACGACGGGGCTGGCCGATCTGCTCGGCCTCGCGAAGGCCATGGACGTCAGCCCGGCCGACGCCTCGAAGCTCTTCGATATGTTCAATCCCGGCGCCACCATCGGGGCGCGGATGAAGCGCATCGTGGACGGGAAGTTCTCCGAGGCGTCGTGGGAGCTGGGGATGGCGCGCAAGGACGCGCGCCTCATGCTCGACGAGGCGAAGGCGAAGAGCGTCCCGCTGGCGGTGCTCCCCACCATCGCCGCGCGCATGGACGCCGTGATCGCGCAGGGCCACGCCCACGACGACTGGACCGTCCTCGCCAAGGACTCGCTCTGAGCGACGCAGCGGGCTACAGCCCGAGGAGCGCGCGGACCTCGGCGATCGGCTTGCCGGCGTAGCGGGCCTTCGCCTCCTCGGCGGTCGCGAACGAGCGGGTCGTCATGCGGTCGACGTAGAGCGTACCCTCGAGGTGGTCGACCTCGTGCTGGAGGATGCGCGCCGGCCAGCCCTTCACGCGCCACGTCTGCGCGACGCCGTGCTCGTCGAAGCCGGTCACCTCGACCTCGCGGCTACGCGCGACCAGCCCCACGTAGCCCTTCACGCTCAGGCAGCCCTCGAAGAACATCACGTGCTCTTCGCCCAGGTGCCGGAGCACCGGGTTGACGAAGACGCGCGCCGCGAACGCCTCGCGCTCGCGCTCCGCGCGCTCGGCGGGGCTGAGGCCCCCGAGCAGCTCGGGGCGATCCTCGAGCACGATCACCCGCCACGGGACGCCGACCTGCGGCGCCGCGAGGCCGACACCAGGCGCGGCGCGCATCGTCGCGATCATCGTCGCGAAGAGCTGCTGCAGCTCGGGGGTGCCGATGCGATCGACGGGGACGTCCTCGGCACGCGCACGGAGCACGGGCGTGCCGGCCTGGACGATGGGCGGGAGCGGATCGAGCAGCGAGCGCGGCACTGGCGGTCCTTAGCACGTGTGGTGAGAGGCGCGCGCGGGACGTAGCATTCGCGACGAACATGAAGCGACGCATCGGCGACTCGGATCTCGAGGTCTTCCCTGTCGCGCTCGGTGGCAACACCTTCGGCTGGACGTCCAGCGAGGCGGAGTCGTTCGCGGTGCTGGATGCGTTCGTCGCCGCGGGCGGCAACCTCATAGACACCGCCGACGTGTACTCGTCGTGGGCGCCGGGCAACCAGCGCGGCGAGTCGGAGATCATCCTCGGCCGCTGGCTGAAGGCGCGGAAGAACCGCGATCGCGTGATCATCGGTACCAAGGTCGGTCAGCTCGCGGGCGCGACCGGGCTCGCGCCGAAGACCATCCGCGCCGCTGCGGAGGCCTCGTTGAGGCGCCTGCAGATCGAGACCATCGACTTGTATTACGCACACATCGTAAGGTCCGATACCTCGCGGCCTCGCAGTACACGGCGCCGCGCCTCGAGGAGGCGCTCGTCGTCTCGAAGCAGAACGGCCTGGCGCGCTACGTCGCGCTCCAGACCCACTACAGCCTCGTCCACCGCCAGGGCTACGAGGGCGCGCTCGCCGCTGTCTGCGCGCGCGAGAACGTCTCGTGCATTCCCTTCTGGGCGCTCGCGAGGGGCTTCCTCACCGGCAAGTACCGGCCGGGCGCGCAGGTCGAGAGCGCGCGCAAGGAGGGCGCGAGCGCGTTTCTCGATGCCCGCGGCCTGCGCGTGCTGGACGCGCTCGATGCGGTCGCCGCCGCGCAGCGGGCGCCGGTCGCGGCGGTCGCGCTGGCCTGGTTGCTGGCGCAGGAGTCGGTGGCGGTGCCGCTGGCGAGCGCGCGGATCGCCGAGCAGCTCTGGGATCTGTTGGCGACCGCGGAGCTCGAGCTGACCGCGGGCGAGGTGGAGCAGCTCGACGAGGCCTCGTCTTCGTGAGGGCGGGATCGAAGTTGAGTCCCCCGCGCCGCAACGCGCCGCTGACCCGCGGGCACGGTTGCCACACGCGCCCACGGGAACGTGTCGCGGCGCGCCGCGACCACCTGCCCCGCCCGCGATCTGTCGGGGTTTATCGCGCCCCGCTTCTTCGGATCGCTGGCACCGCCGTTGCTCGAGGCGGTGCAGACGAATCCGGAGGATAGACCCCGATGAAGACCGCATTGTTCGCGATCGTTTGCACGCTGGGCGCCGTGGCATGTGGAGGCGAGAGCCGCCCCGCCGAGTCGCCCGCGTCCGAGACCACCACCACCACCACGACCGTGGCGACCGACAC
>JAYTBL010000428.1:0-1599 GCA_043736975.1 Polyangiaceae bacterium | reverse complement strand
AGCTACGGCTCGCCGTCCCCCGGCGCAAGGGGGAGCAAGATCACCAGTGCAGGCCTTCACGAACCGCCGCCGCTCGCCGTTCAGGAGGCGATGCGCTGTTTCCGTACGCTCGGGGTCCTCGCCTGTGCCGCGCTCACCGCCTGCGGATCGGCGCGGGCACACGGGCGACCGGCCGCAGATGCGGAGAGCGCGGCGTTCGGCGACCTGCCGGAGGGCGCCTTTTCCAGCGCCGCGGTCTCGCTCTGCAAGACGTCCTGTAGCGTACCGAGCGCCTCGGAGGCGACCCCGGCGAGCTCGCCGCACGTCGCCGCGGGGCTCGCACCGGCGATGAGCTCGCTGCGCGGCTGCCTGTCCTCGATGGGGGCTGCCGAGGTGGATCCCGTCATCTTCGCGACGTACGCGCGGGGCGGCGAGCTCGCGATCGCCGTCATCGATCTCGGCGGCTTCCAGGCTGCGCAATGCGAGGCGCGCGCGCGCACGCTCCTTCCCGAGCGCACCGCCGAGGCCTCCGGGCTCCTCCGCTGCTCGCAGCGCTGCGCCGCGGGCGACTGAGGTCCGGGGGTCAATCCTCGAGCAGCGCCGCGAGCACCGGGACGAAGTGCTCCACGTCGAGCGGCTTCCTCAGGAAGATGTCGAAGCCCGCGGCGAGCGCGGCGTCGCGGCAGCCGTCCTGCGAGTAGGCGCTCAGCGCCACCGCGGGCGTCGAGCGCAGGTCGGTGGTCGCGCGGATCTGACGGATGAAGTCGTAGCCGTCGCGATCGGGCATCGAGAGATCGGAGACGATCAGCGACGGGCGCACGCAGCCGAGCAGCTGCATCGCCTCGTCGACCGACGCCGCGACCACCACCTCCCTGACGGCGGCCCCCAGGATGAGAGAGATCAGCTCGCGCATCGCCGGGTCGTCGTCGACCGCCAGGATCAGCGCGTCACGCATTGCCACCATGTCTCATCTCAGCACTTCGCCGCGCCGTGTCGAGGTGGTGCGTTGTCGCGTCCGCGCGTGCTCGCGCTTGCGGTCCGCCTACACATCCCGGGTGTTGCTACCATGGCATCGATGCGCGCTCTCGTCGCCACGCTCGCCGTGGCAGCTCTCACGATGTCCGTGGCGTGCGTGCGCGAAGGCGCGCCGCCGGTCGCGCCGGTCGACGTCGCCGTGGCCGAGCTCGGCGATGCCGGCGTGGCTGCGCAGTCGCCCGCCGCCTCCGCGCCCGCTGCGAACGGCCGCTGCACCGCGCGCCTCAAGCCTCAGCCGATCAAGACCGGCGCCGGCTGCACCCTGGACGAGCGCATCAGCAAGACCTCCGGCCTCCTCTCCTACCCCTGCTCCGGAAACGGTAGCGTCGAGGCGGTCTTCGGCGAGCACCGCTTCGAGGGCTCGATGACCGATGGCGCGCTCTCGCTCGACCTCACCACCGAGATCGACTGGGAGGACGGCTGCCACTGGGAGACGAAGCAAGCGATCGTCGGCGAGCTCAGGGGCGACGGCAAGAGCGCCAAGCTCGCGTGGTCCTACAGCGAGGGGCCTGTCGCCGGCACCAACTGCTACGGCTCGTGCGACGCGAAGGCCGAGATCGACGTGCGCTAGATTTGTTATCCTGC
>JAYTBL010000427.1:0-4327 GCA_043736975.1 Polyangiaceae bacterium | reverse complement strand
GCCTCGGCCACGAGCCGCACCCGATCGCGGCCCGCTGGGGTCAGCACCCGGTCGGCGTCGCGGCCGGTCGGGGCGTCGTCCTCGGCGGGGCCGTGGCGCATCACGTACAGCTTCATGGCGGCGGCACCTTACGCCATCCAGCGCCGGTGCAGTGCCCGTTAGTTGGCGGGCTTCTGCGCGGGACGAGCGGTCTTCGCGCTGTCTTCCGGCGCCGCGCCGTTCTTGGCGGGCGGGGCGGCGCCGATGCGTACGACCGGCTTGCCGTCGGGAGCGACGTCGGGCTTCGCGTCGGCCTTCGCCTTCGCGGGGGCCTCTTCCGGCGCAGCAGGGGCGCCGACGACGGGGCCGCGACGGATGTTGTGCTTCGCGAGGATCTGGCCCTCGAGGCGCTCCATCATCTCGGGGTGGCTCTCGAGGTACGCCTTCGCGTTCTCACGGCCCTGACCGATGCGCTCCGGTCCGCACGAGAACCACGCGCCGCTCTTCTCGACGAGGCCGAGCTCGGTCGCGAGGTCGAGGATGTCGCCCGAGCGGCTGATCCCTTGCCCGTAGAGAATGTCGAACTCGACCTCGCGGAACGGCGGGGCCATCTTGTTCTTGACGACCTTCACGCGCGTGCGGTTGCCGATCGAGACCGGGTCCTTCTTGTCGCTCGTGGCGGCCTCCTTGATCTGCCCGATGCGGCGGATGTCGAGGCGCTGCGAGGCGTAGAACTTGAGCGCGTTGCCGCCGGTGGTGGTCTCGGGCGAGCCGAACATGACGCCGATCTTCATGCGGATCTGGTTGATGAACACCAGCAGGCAGTTCGAGCGGGCGACCGTACCGGTGAGCTTGCGGAGCGCCTGGCTCATGAGGCGAGCCTGGAGACCGACGTGGCTGTCGCCCATGTCGCCCTCGATCTCGGCCTTCGGCACGAGCGCCGCCACGGAGTCGACGACGATGATGTCGACCGCGTTCGAGCGGACGAGCATGTCGGCGATCTCGAGCGCCTGCTCGCCGTAGTCGGGCTGGGAGACGAGCAGCTCGTCGGTCTTCACGCCGAGCTTGCGGGCATAGGCGGGGTCGAGCGCGTGCTCGGCGTCGATGAACGCGGCGACGCCGCCCGCCTTCTGGACCTGCGCGATCGCATGGAGGGTCAGCGTGGTCTTGCCGCTCGACTCCGGACCGTAGATCTCGATGATGCGCCCCTTGGGGTAGCCGCCGATGCCGAGCGCGATGTCGAGGCCGATCGAGCCGGTGGAGACGACCTGAATGTCGTCCGCAAGGGACGCGCCATCCTTGAGGCGCATGATCGCGCCCTTGCCGTACTCCTTCTCGATGCTGGCGAGGGCGAGGTCGATGGCCTTCTGACGGTTCTTGTCGTCCATGGGGGCTCCGGCGGCGGTGGGGTCGCGTGGTTCACGTGAAATGAGCATGCGCGCAGCCTTTCGAACGGACGTGAGCTGCGTGCTGCAGAGGGACTCAGGAGGAGTCGACTACTTGCGCGGCGTACCCGAAGGTATACTGGTTTTATGTTCAGGTAGCAAGGTCCCAGTCATGGCCGCGATATGGGCTCCTGACGACCTGTTCAGTACGGAGGAGGTCGTTTCGCGACGAGCGCGAGATAGCTCCGGTCGTACGCCACGAGGTCGAGCGGCCCGCCCGCGGTGGAGTCCAGGATCTCCATGGTCCGCGTGTCGATCATCACGTCCCAGGGCATCGTCTGCGGCGGCACGCCGATGGTCGACAGCCGCGATCCGCGGACGTCGATCGCGGTCGTGAAGTTCGACTCGTGCCGCTTCACCCAACCGTCCACGTCCGCGAGGCTCGGCCCGCTGGTGGAGCGCGGCCCCGCGACCACGACCTCGAGGTAGACGACGCCCTCCTTGCCCAGGGGCTCCTTCGTCTTCACGACCGCATCGGCGTACGCCGAGCAGATCGCGCACCACGTCGCCGCCACCTTGAGGTGGAGGACCTTGTGATGGATCTGCTGCGGATCGAAGTAGTCCGCGAGCGAGATGGTCTTGAGGCCCGCGGCGCGATCGCCGTCGACGTAGGCCTGGAATGTGAAGTTCGGGATGCGGTCGCCGGGGCGCTTCGCCGAGCGCGGCGTCCCGCCCAGGTGGTCGGCGGGGTATGCGATGCCCTCTGGGTTCACGTCGCGACCGGGGAGGTTCGGGTCCGCGAAGTCGTCGTCGACGGCGGCCGACGAGCAGCTCGCGCTGATGACGAGCGCCAGCCCAAGCACCACTCCACGGAACCCGCGTCTCATCGTGCGTTCCACTCTGGCACCGAAACGCCCGGCGCGCACTACGGTGTCGGTCGTGGCGCGACCGGGCGAGCTCTACGGGAATGTCAAAGGTTTCGTTTGGTGTGCGACCACGGGCGGTGTCCAGCCTTCGTCCGATCGAATGCCGAGGATCTCGATGCGGCGGCCGCTGTGCTCTATCCTGCCGCGGAGGCTTCGATGCACGCGCGCACGTTCCTATGTCGAGAGGCCCTGTGGCAGACGTTCGAGGAGATCGCACGCGAACAGGGCGCGCCGATCGACGATGTCCTTTCCGATGCAATGCGCTCGTACGCGCGGCAGCGGTCGTACGGCTCGGAGGCGCAGAGCGCTCCGAACCCGAGCGCAGGCTACGCGCCTGCGGCCGCGGATCCGTACGATGCGGAGGGCGCCGATCTCGCGCGCACCGGCGCGCTGCGTCCGCCGACGCAGCGCCTCCAGCCGCCGAACGATCCTGGGATGCGCCGCGCGCAGATGGCGCCTCCGGCCCGCCCTTCCGGCCTCGGCATGCCGCCTCCGCCCATGAGCGCGCGTGGGGCGCCGCAGCAGCAGCGCCCGTACACGCCGCCGCCCGGGCAGATGCCCGCGCCGCCCCCGCAGCGCGCCCGCCCCATGGCGGGAGCGCCGCCGCCGATGCGCGCCGCAGCGATGCCGCAGCCGCCTTCGCGCTCGGTGCCGCCGCCGCCCCGCTCGGTGCCGCCGCCGCTGCCGCCCTCCGACCCGATGCTCGGCGGGGGGTACGGGAGCCCGCGCGGTCGCACGGCCCAGCAGCTGACGCTCTCGTACAACGGCCACCATCTCGACGTCACGAAGGAGCGATTTGTCCTCGGCCGCTCGAAGACGCAGGCCGATCTCGTGCTCGAGGATCCCAACGTCTCGCGCCAGCACGCGGCGATCGAGCGTGTCGGCAGCGACTGGGTCCTCGTCGATCTCGGGTCGACGAACGGCTGCTACATCGACGGTCAGCGGGTCTCGCGGCGGAACATCGCGGACGGTGACGTGATCGAGATCACGACCCACCAGGTCCACTGCACGCTGCGGTGAGCCCCGTGGAGCCCGCGTGAGCCCCTACTTGACGCAGAGCGCGTAGCTCGACTTGTAGTTCTGGTAACGCACGCGGTACGTCCCGCCGGGCGCGGGACGGAGCTCGGCGCCGTTGACCGTGAAGTACACCTCCACGACCGCCTCGACGTACTGACCGCCGTTGTCCGCGGGCGCGGTGATGGTGAAGGCCGGGCAGTCCGCAGCGCTGGAGATCACGGACAGTCCCTTGATGGGATCGAGCGCGCCGAGGTCGAGCGCGTAGCGGGCGTTGTTGCCTGTGCGCCGATCGAAACCGACGTACGCGGTGGTGAAACCGGCCGCGCCGATCGGGCGGCTGTGCACCTGGACATCCAGCTGCTTCCAGAGATCGGCGTTGTCGAAGTCGGTCACCCCCTGCTTCCAGGTCTCGAAGTAGATCGCCTTGATGGCGGCGCGCTGGCGCGTCCACGTGTCGAAGAGGACCTCGCCCGTGAGATCGCGCATGTCGCTCTCGCAGGGACCGTTGCAGGTCTGGCGCGACGTGATGTAGCGGACGTTACCCATCCACCCCGGCTCGTTCGCGGCGGCCTGAACCGCGAAGTGGTAGTTGCTGCCGAAGTTCGAGTCGTAGGCGTTGCAGCCCCAGCGGCTGGTGTTCTGGAACCAGATCTGGAGATCGCCCGACTGATCGAGCGCGAGGACCGGCTGGTTCGAGCCGCCCGACGGCGAGAAGCCGCCCGCCTCGAAGGAGTGGACCTCGCCGCCGCCGATCTTCCAGTAGCCGGTGATGGTCCAGCCCGCCTGGCCATTGAAGTCGCCGCGGCACGCCGTGAGGCGGCTGTCGTCGTAGGCGACGCGGACCTTCTTGCCCTTCTCGAGGCTGCCGGTGACCTTCACCTTGAAGTCGGCGCCGAAGGTCAGCGTCCCGGCCTCGCCGAGCGCGGCCTCGCTGGTCCCGATCTCGACGTCGTCGGCGGCAGCGGTGGGGGCCGCGCACCCGGAGGCGAGGGGCAGGAGACCGAGACCGGCAAGAAAAAA
>JAYTBL010000426.1:0-10304 GCA_043736975.1 Polyangiaceae bacterium | reverse complement strand
ACGCCCGTCGGATCCTTCGTGTCTGCTTCTTCGCCATCGAACACTCCTCGCGCATCTTCGCGCCTGTTGGGGTGTCCACGGAAGCGGGTCATGATCATTTGCTGTTACGTTTCCATGGCGTCGTTGCGCCGCGCCATCGCTAGCGCGACCGCAAGAGCAAGAGCGCTGCGGAGCACGGCGACGCAGCTCGGAACCCCGCTGAGCGCTCCGCGCCTGGGTGTAGCGCCCCTAGAACCCCACGCTTCGCTACATGAAAGCCTCCGCGCGGACCAGCGCGCTCCTTGACGGCGATGGCGCTGCTCAGTCACTCTTTCGATCGTGACCGCACTTGCGACGCCTTCAGAACCCGTCCTCGGGCGATACCGGCCGTTCCTCAAGCTTGGTCAAGGCGGGATGGCGGACGTTTACCTCGCCGTCTCGCGCGTGACGCCCGGCTTCGAGCGCCTCGCAGTCATCAAGCGCCTTCGTGCAGACCTCCTCGTCGAGGACGAGGAGAACCCCCAGGACGCCGCGCACTTCATCGCCATGTTCCGCGACGAGGCGCGTCTCGCGATGCTCCTCAAGCACGGCAACATCGTGCACACGTATGACGTGTTCGAGGACAACGACAAGCTCTATCTCGTCATGGAGTATCTCGAGGGACACTCGCTCGCGACGGTCCAGCGTGAGCTCGCCAAGACGGGGCGAAAGCTCCCGGTCGACCTCGCGGCGGTCGTCGTCTCGGAGCTGCTCAACGGCCTCCACTATGCGCACGAGCTGCAGGACTACGGCGGGCAGCCCCTCAACATCGTTCATCGGGACGTGAGCCCGCAGAACGTCCTGCTCGGGTATGAGGGCACCATCAAGCTGTTCGACTTCGGAGTCGCCAAGGCCTCGTTCCGCTCGACGCAGACGCGCGCCGGAACCATGAAGGGCAAGGCGCGCTACATGGCGCCGGAGCAGGTCATGAGCAAGGAGGTAGATCGTCGCGCCGACGTCTATTCCGCCGGCGTCATGCTCTGGGAGCTGGTTTCGGGCCGCAAGCTCGTGAACGGCGCCAACATGTTCGAGCAGCTCGTCAACGTCCTGAAGACGCCGCCGCCGCCCCTGTCGACGATCATTCCCGACATCGACCCTGCGCTCGACGCCATCGTCGCCAAGGCCCTGGAACGGGAACCGGCAGATCGCTTCGAGACCGCCGCGGCGATGCGTGAGGCGCTGCTTGCGTTCGTCAGCCGCACCAGCACTGCCCGCGCCGAGGACCTCGGGGTGCTCGTCTCCGAGGTCTTCCAGAAGCAGCGGGCGCACGTCGCCAGCGTCATCCGCACGCGGATGGCCGCGGAAGGGCGGGGGGCTGCCAGCGCGATCGACGAGAGCGAAGCCGACGTCATCTTCGTCGAGCTCGACGAGGAGCGCGGCCTCGCAAGCGGGGTCGGCGGCTCGGTCAGCGGCAGCCGCTCGGTCAACTCGACGAGCACCGCGTCCGTGGTCTCTTCGGGCATCGGCATCGGCAGCACGCAGGTCTCGGGGGTTGTACCGCAGCTCTTGCCCTCGTCGGTGATGACGGCGCCGCCGGCTCCCGAGAAGCAACGCAAGCCCGCGGCCGCCCCTTTCGTCATCGGTGCCGTCGCGCTGATCGTGATCGCCGCGTTCGTGTTCGGCCGATCCATGCAGCAGAAAAATCCGGCCGTGGCAGCAACCCCGTCCGCCACCGGCGCCGGCGTTCTCGCTCCCTCGCTGCCGTCGTCGGGCGTGACGGGCGCGGCGACGACGGCCGCCCCCGTCGTGGTGGCTGCGCCGCCCGCTCCGAGGGAGCCGCCGGTCACCGCCGAGACGGCACCCACGTTGCGGCCCGCTCCGGTCGGCGCAGCGCCGCGCCCGGTCGTCGCGTGGGCTCCCGCGCCTCACGTCGCCCCGCGTCCGGCCGCGCCGAAGGACGACTCACCGGCGGCGACGACTGCGCCGGCCGCCGCGGCCGGAGGTGCCTCCAACGATGCTCCTGGCTTCCTGACGATGGACACCTATCCGTGGACGAAGGTGAGCGTCGACGGAAAGCCGGTTGGCTCGACGCCGCTCGTCCGCATCTCCTTGAGCCCGGGCCCGCACAGCGTGTCGATGGAGAATCCGGGTGAGAACGTTCACCAGGCAACCACCGTGGTGATCAAGAGTGGAGAGACAGTCTCCAAGCGTCTCGCCTTTGACCCCAAGTGAGGCGCTGGCGCTTCGGGGCGCGGTCGTCAGCGCGAAGCCTTCGACCGACTCGACGCATTCCTTGAAGTGACATCCGTGTACGTCTCGCTGCCGCGCCGCCCGACGACGTACTGATTGACGAGGACATCGCCCAAGCCCTCCGGAGACGGCGCAAACTCGTTCGAGAGTTCGGCCTCGCGCCCGGAGTACTCGATGGGCGCGAGCGAGGACGACGGACGCCTAGCGGGTCAGTCGCAGCGGGCGTTTCCGCAGGTCGCGCCGATGACTCCGCGACCGGTGGTCGGGGTCGTGTACTCGGTCGGCCGCAGGGCGAAGAAGCCGCCCACCGCAGCGCCGGCCAGCAGGACGCCGCCGGCGATGAGGAAGACCGGGCTCGAGAAGAACGACTTCTTGGGCTCGCTGGCGCCGGCGCGAACCGGCTCTACCACGGTGACGAACTTGGGAAGCTCCGGGGTCCCGTCCTCGAAGACCGCGTTGCCCTTCGCGTCGAGCGCGCGGACGTAGTACTCGAGTCGGGTCGAGCTGGCTGGGTTGGCCGCGACGTCGATGGGCTTGGCCACGTCGGCTTCCGCGGTCGTGAACTCGCGCCGGGGGGCCCAGCGGTGTCCGGCCGCGATCCGCTTCACGATCCCGAGCGGATCGCGCGTCGTGACGCGAATCTCGCCGGCTTGCTCGAACTGGACGACGACCTGAACGTCCATGCCGCCCTTGCGACCCTGGGCTTGCCAGTAGCCCTTCGCCTCCGCGAACGGCTCGGCGAAGCGCGGTCCCAGCTTGGAGTCGACCTTGAAATCGGGATCGTACTCGAGGAGGAGAACGAACTGCTGCTTCGCCAGCTCGCCGTGACCGAGCGCGGCGTGGGCAAGCGCCGAGACGCGCGTGGCGCGCATCAGCACGTCGTGCCCGAGCCCGCGCTGCGCGAGCACCGACTCGGCGGCCGCGAGTGCTGCCCCGTAGTCGAGCGCAGCGTAGTAGTTCTCTGCGGTCGCGAGGTCGGCTTCGACCGGCGCCGCTAGTGAGGGCCGTGCGAATGCGACGGCGGTGGCGATCGCGGCGATGGTCAGGGCTCGTCGGCTGAAACGCATGGTGCTCATCGCTGGCAGGCTCCGTTGCACTTGTCCGACAGCCGCGCGCATGTCGTGTCAGGAATCTTCTTCGTGGCGTCGACGTACGTGAGGGAAACCGGAAGGGCCCGGGTCGCGCCGAAGTCGGTCTGGATCGCGCACCCCACGAGGAGGTCAACGCCGCCCGCCTGTCCCACGGCGAGCACGGTGAAGGTGCTCTTCAGCTCGAGTTCGAAGTCGACCACCGTGCCCTTCTGGAAGTCGCAGGGCGTCACGGGACGTTCGACCAGCGCCGCCGGCAGGGCCTGATCGGTCTGGCGCTTGCGCACGAGATCGTTGCACCCGAGCGCGCCGTCGAAGATGTAGAGCTTCACGTTGTCGAGCGCGATGGCCGCGGCGACCGACGGGAACTCGATGTCGAACGCAACGTCGGCAGGGGCTGCGGGCTCCTTCTGCGCACACGCCGACGTGGCAATCGAAGCGGCGACCGCGCAGAGCGCGGTCAGGGCAGCGGAAGGGAAGGTGAGTCGTGCAGCAGTCATGGCATTGGTCTCAGGTGACATCAGAACGCGAGCCGCCGGGAGACGGTCTCGCCTGACTTGATGACGACGACGGTCGTTCGGTGGATGTTCTCGGTCGGGTTGTCGAGCACCAGCGTGTGCGTACCGGCCGGGAGCGACACGCGCACCAGGGGGGTGCTGCCGAGGGCCTTGCCGCCGACCGTGACGTGGGTCCACGGATAGGTGTCGATGGTGAGGAAGCCCGCCGCCCGGTGTTCGTCCGCCGCCGATGGCGCCGGTCCGGGAGGACGACGGGGTGGCGGGGGCGGCGGCGCGCGAAAGGGCGGGGGCCGGGGCGCCACCGTCACCCGCGTCGTGGTCGGCGCGCTCGGCTCGCGCGTGCTGCTGGTGGGGGCCGGGTTCGTGGTGGCAGCGGTCGGCTCCGCGCTCGGGCCCAGAGGGGGCTCGGGCGGCGGGATCGCCACCGGCAGTCCCGCCGCGCTGGTGCCTGCCTGCGCCTTCGGGTCGGAGTCATCGCTCGCGGGGTCGGCGGCGGACGAGCCGCGCCCGCGCAACCCGAACGCGAAGCCGCCCAGGCTGAGGAGGACCACCAGCACGGCGATGGCGGCGGTGCGCTTCTTGCGAGGCGCTGCCGGCCTTCGCGCGTTCTCTCCGTTGCTGACGAGCGTTCCGGTCGTGATCGCCGTGCTCATCGCCGACGAGGGACTCGGGTGCCCGCTCATGGAGGTTAGCGTGGTGGCGCCGATGGGCGCCACCAGCGATCCGGACGGACCGGGATAACTCGGCACGCTCTGCCCGAGCGAGTCGTGCATGGGCGGCATGCTTGGAAGCTTCGCCCGACGGCCCATCTTGAGGTCGTTGAGGTGGGTCTCGAGCGTGGTGCGTGTCGTGTTGCGCTCCTCGACGAAGAGCTCGCCGACCGCTGCCGCGACGTCGCGCATCGTCGGATTCTTCGTCATCGTCGAGAGGTAGTGCTCGACCTCGTGCTGCAGCTCGGCGGCGCTTGCCTGACGGTTCTCCCTCTCCTGCGACAGCGCCTTCTGGACGATGGCGACCAGCTCGGGCGGCGCATTCGGCGCGACGCTCGCGAGGTCGGGGGTCACGCCGGTGAGGACGCCGCTCAGGATCTCCAGATCCCCCATGCGGTGCCAGAGGCGCCGCCCGGCGACCGCCTCCCAGATCATGACGCCGGCGGCATACACGTCCGCGCGCGAGTCGACGTCGCCCGTGATCTGCTCGGCGGGCATGTAAGCCGGCTTGCCCTTCATCACGCCGGTGCTCGTCTCGATGGCCGAGTCGCGAGCCTTGGCGATGCCGAAGTCGACCACCTTGGTCTGACCGTCGAAGGTGACGAAGACGTTCTGGGGCGAGACGTCGCGATGCACCAACCCGAGCGGTGTTCCGTCGAACTCGCAGAGCGTATGCGCGTACTGGAGGCCCTGGAGGGCCTCGCAGATGACGCGCAGGTGCATCTCGACGGTGAAGAGAGGGCTCTTCTTCCGGAGGATCCGCGAGAGGGGCACCCCGTCGAGGTAGTCCATCACGATGTATTGACGGTTGCCGTCGACACCGACCTCGTAGGTCTGGACGATGTTCGGGTGGTTCAGGCGCGCAGCGAGGCGCGCTTCCTCGAGGAACATCTGCAGAAAGACTGGGTCGTCCGCGAGGTCGGGCCGGAGCTCCTTGATGACGAGGAGCTTGCTGAAGCCGGCCGGACCGATGGAGCTCGCAAGGTACACGATGCCCATGCCGCCTCTGGCGACCTCAGCAACGAGCATGTACTTGCCAAGCTGGTCCGTCACGGCATCAGCCTCTGCCAAAGATTCCGGCGACCATCACAGACCGCCGCTACCGCCGCTCAAGACGCTGGCGGGGAAGGTCGCCTTCCGCTCGAACACGGCGTTCACGATCTGCCACGCGGCGAAGTCGGAGCGCACGGAACCGTTCGAGAGGAAATCGCAGGGACCGGACGCACCTTCGTAGTTGATGTCCTCGCCACGTCGCAGAAGCTCGAAGTAGTCGGTGATGCGGTTGGGGCCAACGCGGACGCTGCCCTTCGAGATCCGGAACAGCGACTGCCGTATCTTGAGGAGATCAGTCGAGCTCTGGGCGCGCTCGATCGCGCCCGCCAGCAAGAGAATCGCGTCATACGCGGTCGACGCGTAGCGCCCGGTGTCAGTCCCGGGGTAGCGCGCCTTGTAGAGGTTCAGAAAGGCGCTGAACTCCTGGGTGCTGAACTCGGGCTCGGGCGCGGTATCGGCCGCGAGCGTGAAGCCGCCCTCGCCAGCGGTGGCCGACTTCGTATCGGCCGGATCCGTGCGCCCCGCCGAGATGAACTGGTTCTGGCGCAGCCCGTCCGAGCCGATGGTCAGGAAGGCCGCGAAGTCGCGCTGCTTCGGGTTGATCAGCTGGTACTTGCGGAACGCCCGCATGTACGCACCGGCCACCTGCGGCTGTGCGATGACGATCTGGCACTGGGCGTCGGTCGTCTCGGCCGAGGTGCGCGCCGCGTCATCGAGCTTCCCCGCGTTGTCGACGTTGGGGTCGAGCTGAAGGCGCCGCTTGATGCCGAGCGACAGCTTCCGGTACCGGTCCTCAACGAAGTTCGCGATCGGCGTCCCGTAGTCGTCCCCCTGCGCGACGAGGACGATGTTCCGGCACCGGACCTCGTTCTGCACGAGCTGGGAGGCGTACTGCGCGATCGCCGTCGCCAGAAAGAGGTCGGTGGCCGCCGTGCGGAAGAACACCGGTAGCCTGCCCTCATCCTCGGCGCTCACGGGAGGCGTCGTGATCCCGGAATCGCCCGGCTCGAGGTTGTCGAGGACGGGGGAGGTTGCGCTCGGGGAGATGTAGAGCACCTTGTCGGCCTTGACGAGGTCCTTGATCGCCACCGCCGCCGCGTTGGTGGTGGGTCCAATTCCGAGGGTCACGCCCCGGGCGAGGAGCTCGTCGACCTTGGCGCGGGCGATCTTCTCGTCGCTCGAATCATCCACCACCACCAGGTTGATTCGCTTGCCCAGCACGCCGCCGAGGGCGTTCAGCTGACTCACCGCGACCTCGGCCCCGCGCTTCGCTTCGTCACCCGTGGCGCTGGCTCCGCTGAGTGACAGGACCATGCCGATGTTGAGCGTGTTCGGGTTGGCCACCGTGGTCGGCTCGGTGGTGGGGTTGCCCTTGTCGCTGCAGGCCGACAGGGCGACGCTGATGCCGGCGGCGGCGGTCAGCGCTCTGAGGTTCACTAGGCTCATCTCTCCTCGGTTCTCGACGACGACGATATCGGTGTCTCGCGCCTGTCACGAAGACGCACAGCTAGCGTGAGAGTAGCGCTTTTCATGGTCGCTCTGGGGGGCTTACGAAGGCGGGCGCCCATGCGCCCGCCTGGGTAGTTCTCGACATACACACGCGCCTACCGGGACGGTGGCCGAGGACGCTTATTGACAGGAGAAGGTGCCGATGAGCTTGCTGTCCTTCGCGCTGTAGGACACCCCGGTGCTCTCGAGGAAGATGGCCTTCGTCGAGTTGGGGTCGATTTTCACGCACCAGATGCTGTAGTCGGACGGGGCTTCGCCGGTCGCAATGTCGAAGTCGAGCGGGCCGGACGCGCCGTTGAAGTCGACCTTCTCGCCCTTGCGCATGGCCTCGAGGCCCTTCGGCAGCGACGCCGCACCGACGTCCACGACCTGCGTTCCGCCGACGAGCAGCGCCATGTTCTTCGCGAGGCTTGTCCCGTCGACCGGGCCGCCCTTCGCGGCCGCAATCGTGTAGACGAGCATATAGGCGATGTCGTACGAGCCTGCCATTCCGTAGCTGAGGACGGAATCGTTGCCGTACGCGCCCTTGTACCCGAAGTTGAAGAACTGCTGGGCGAGCGGCGTCACGCTGCCGGGCTGGGTTCCGCGGATGCGGGCGCGCAGAGCTGCGGGGTCCGCCGCCTTCGGGAGCTTGGTGTCCGCGGGGTCGAGAAGAAGCGCCAGCTCGGCCTTCTTCAGGCCGTCCGCGAAGAGGTAGGTCGGCAGCGTCGCGTGGCCGACCGACTCGTAGGGACGAACGATGTCGTCGGTCGCCTCGCTCGTGCCCGCCATCACGACGATGTTGGGTGCGAACGTGGTGAGCTGGGTCACGACGTCCGAGCGCAGGACGCCGTCGACGTCCGCGGGCGTGGTCTTGTAGACGATGTCGACGAAGTTGGCGTTCGGCACGGCGGTCCCGTTGACCATGAGACCGGCCTTGAACGCGGCCGCGATACCCTTGCCGTAGGCATCGTTCTTCGTCACGAGCGCGAGCTTCGGGCTGGCAACGCCGGCCGTCTTCGCGGCGGCTTCGAGATCGGCGTAGATCTTCTGGAGCGCGATGCTCTGCGCCACATCGGAGGGCGCGGCTCGCCAGAGCAGACGCGTGCCGTCCGGCGACGCGTTGAAGTCGGTCGGTGCGGTGATCGAAATGGCGGTGGAGCTCGGCGCGAACTGCAGCGTCCTGGCCGGGATTGTGACGTTCTTCGCGATGTCGAGCGTGTTTCCGCTCGTGCTCCCGCCGACGACGGCCGAGACCTTGAGGTCATCGGTGAGGTGCTTGCCGGCGCGAACGCGGTCGATGACGTTGGGGGTCGCCGCGGCGTCTGCGTCTGCGCCGGCGTCACCGACGAGGTTCACGTCGTCGCAGGCGACGAAGGCGAGCTTGCGGGTGGGCTTGCACTTGTCTGGATCCGGGATGCCGCCTGCCGCGTTCACCTCGGTGACCGCGAGCTCGATGCTGTTGGCGCGTGCCACGCCGGAGAGCCGGTTGGCGCCGCTCTGCGCGAGCAGCACACCGAGGTAGACCGCGTCGTCGGAGGTGATCGCGCCGCCGACGCGCTGGCAGTCGGGGGTCTTGAGCTTGACGCACGCGTTTGCCACGCAGGTCGCGGGCTCACCGAGATCCTGGGTACACTTGGCCGCGGTGCACGTGCGCGGCGCGGGAGCGGGGCAGTTCGTCGCCGCCTCCGTCTGCACGACCGGCGCATCGGCGCCGCTGTCTGGGTTTGCGGGCCCGGCCTCCGGGTCATCGGAGCAAGCGATCAGCAGTCCCTGCGCAGTGGCTGCGACGCAGCCGACCAGCGCTATGTAACGGAAGCTTCGTCCAAACATTCGGTCCCTCCTCCCAATTGTCATACTCTTCGAAGGTAGCCCCCTTCGCGTCGATCTCTCAACTTGCCTGCGTCCGACATCGACGAAATCGCTGTTGCGATCGAGGTCGCTACAGTGTGCCGACGCCGCTCACACCGGGCGGCGACGACGCGTAAGATCCGACGCATGGCCCGATTCACGATGGAGCACCAGCTCCACTGCGACGCGGACCGCTTCTGGGCGCTCTTCTTCGATATGGACTTCAATCCCGAGCTCTTCGCGGCGCTCGGGCTTCCCCGCTGGAAGCTTCTCGACACCGTGGAGACCGAGGGCCAAGTCCATCCGAACGGTGCAGGCGACGCCGAAGCTGGAGGCCCCGGTTCGTCCGGTTCGGCGGGGTCGGTGGAGGTGTCGGGCCTCATGGGTGGGCTGGGGGACGGCAATTGGGGGGGGCCGGGGCGCAGGTGGGCCCCGGGGTCGCGCTGGCGCTCCGTGATGCCTCGGGTTCAGGCGTCGTCGTCGTAGGTAGGGTCGCGGGCTCTTGCGACCTTGCGACCGCGAGGATGGTGCGGGCTCCTCCGCAGGGACAGGCGAGGACGTCGTAGAGGTAGACGCGCTGGACAAGCGCAGCCCTCTGCTTGGCCTCGAGCACGTACGCTCGAGGCGATCTCGTTCGTCCGTCGTGAGATGCGGTCTCACGGCGGAGCGCCTCGTGAACGACCCATGCAACGCCGTCGCTTCAGGCACGCCGAACGCCACGACCTCGTACTTCAAGTACGAGGTCGCCACGATGAACGCGGCGTGCACGCCGAGCACGACGCCGACCACCGCCGTCGCCATCGATCTGCTGCGCACGATCTGTTGCCGCTACATCAGCCTCGCCGCGAGGCGTCGCTGCACGAGGTTCAGCGACGACGAACACGGGTCGTGCAGTACAGCGCGACGGATCGGCTCGCGTCCGGGTATTTGGCGGCGCAGTCCGAATCGATGATGAAGATCGTGTTTGGGTCCGCCAGGTTGTCGTACCCAGAGCCGTCGTAGTCTCGGTACCACTGGAGCTTCTTGGTCGTCGCGGGCTCGTTCGTGTTCTGCGGGGAACCCGAGCAGTTTCGGAACGACTTGACGACGCTCGTCGCGTAAACGGTCATCGCGCCCCACGGAGGGCCGCCAGGGGGAGCGCCGGGCGGGCTCTCCCCGACGACGACGTTGCCGGTCCACGTCGTACTGCCGATCACCAAGCAACTCGTCGAGCTGCCGTCGGGATACCCCGTATACGAGAAGCCGTGGAACCAGCTGCCGCTACCGTCAGCATTGAGAATCAGCCGCCCTCCGTTGCCGTCCGTCGTCGCCGCCCACTCGCCCACGAGATCCGTTGGCACGCTGCCCGGAGGCGCGTCTCCCACGAGCGGCGGTGTCTCCGCGGGCTT
>JAYTBL010000425.1:0-1602 GCA_043736975.1 Polyangiaceae bacterium | reverse complement strand
CCCGCGCCAGAAGCAGCGACGCGACAACGACGAGCGTGGTGACCCACGCGAGAAAGACGCGCTTGTTCACGCGCGCGAGCGTACTACGGGGAGAAGCTAACAGCTAACAGCTAACAGCTGACAGCTGACAGCTTCTCCTCAGCCGGGCTCGATCCCGATCTCGGCGAGCGACGGGTTCGAGGGGAGGTCGCTCTCGGCGCGGTCGAGGCGCTCGAGGCCGCGCTTGTGGAGCACGAGCGTGGAGCTCTCTTCGAAGAGGTGGCCGTCGCACTCGACGCGCACACGGATCGGAACGCGGTAGCAGCGCGGCGCGTCGATGAAGCGGACCTTGCGGCTCTCCTCGTCGAGCACCGGGACGGGCTTCATCGCGTCGTCGAGACGCGCGAACATCGGCGAGAGGTCGTAGCGGAAGACGTGCTTCACGCGGCGCACGCCCGAGGCGAGCAGCTGCGCGTGCGGGACCACCGTGCCCTTGTGCTCGTAGGAGACGATCGTGACGGGCACGGTGGCACCGCTATGCGGGTTCAGCGCATCGGGCAGGCTCGCCACGCCCTGATCGAACGACTCGCGCGCCGTCACCACCACGTCACGACCCGGCAGGCGCCGCGCCGGCGCGCGGTAGCGCGTGATTCGCTGCGCGCCCCACACGCGATGCACGCGCCTGGTCATCCAGTTGCGCCCGATCTCCTTGATGCGATCCTTCGTGGCGTAGATCACACCGGCGATCAGCGCGAGAGTCAGCAGCCCGGTGCTGAACGTCTGCGCGGAGCTCGCCTGGTTGGCAAGCGCGATCTGCCAGGCGAACGCCCACGTCGAGGCGACCACCGCGACGAAGCCGGCGATCCAGTGGTAGGCGCGCTCGGCGACCTGGAACGTCTCCTGGTCGAGGAACAGGACCTCCTGGAAATGCTTCTTGAGGCGGCTGGAGCGCTCGAGGTAGCGCTCGAGGGCCGTCGCCGAGCTCGGGTCGGCGTTCTCGAAGCAGCGCTCCTCGCGGTAGGCGAGCTCCTCGGAGAGGACCTCGGCGAGGCGCGCCTCGACCAGCGCGACCACCGGCTGGATCAGCGTGGCGTTCGGCGACTTCGACTGGGTGAGGCCCAAGAGCCCGCGCTCTGAGCCCGCGAGCGCCTCGAGGAGGCGGACGCTGATGTACTCGTCGACCAGGAGCCGCTCGCGACACAGCTCCGCGGCCTCGTCGGCCGGGCTGCGCGTGAGGCGCTCGCGCGCCTCCTGCGAGATGCGCACGGCCGCCTCGATCCAGATGGTGAGCGCATCCTCGAGCTCGCTGTGCGCGGCGGTCGCGAAGAGCGAGCCGGCGAGGCGGCAGTGGCGGGCGAAGCCGTCGCTCGCGCGGGCGAGCTGGCTCGCCATCGCGAGCGCGCCGCGACGCAGCTGATCGATCGACACCGCGTCGCCGTGCGCCGCGACGGCCGGGCCGTCGAGCCGCGTGAAGGCCTGCATCTGATCCCACGGCGTGTGGCGCACGAACGTGTTCGACGGGATCTGCAGCTCGACGCGCAACGAGTAGTCGAGCGCAGCGTCCTTCGGCAGCGGGACGGAGAGGCTCCACTCGATGCGTGACGCGTCGTGAACAGCGACGCG
>JAYTBL010000424.1:0-10318 GCA_043736975.1 Polyangiaceae bacterium | reverse complement strand
CTCGCGCACGGCGCCTTTGATCCAGGCCTGAAAAATAGCCCGATCGATGCGCAGGAGGTGGTTGCAGGTCGGCAGGTGGATGCTAAACCGGATGCCTCTCTCACGAATCGTGAGAACAAAAGGAGCCCCGGATGGTGGCGAATCGATCGAGGCTCGTGGCCCTGGTGGCCGCGGGTATGTGCGGACTTGCGGCCGCCGTGGGATGCAGCGCGAGCGGGACCTCCGACATCGGCGGCGCCACGGACGACACCGCCCCCGACCCCTCGCAGGTCGCGCAGCTGCCGGAGGCCGGCGAGGCCGGCCCGAGCGATCCGGACGCGAGCAAGCCGAAGCCGAAGGACGGCGGCACCAAGGACAGCGCGGTCGACGCCGCCCCACCTCCGCCCGTGGCCGGCACCTCGTGCGCGACCATCGACGAGGTCAAGAAGAAGCCGTGCGGAGCGTGCGGCGAGCAGGAGACCATCTGTCTCGGCGCCGCGGGCAGCGGAAAGTGGTCGGAGTACGGCACCTGCGCGAAGGAGCTCGCGAACGGCTGCATCCCGGGCACCAGCAGCACCGAGGGGTGCGGCAACTGCGGAACGCGCGTGAAGACATGCTCCCAGTTCTGCGCATTCACCACGTCGGTCTGCGCCGGTGAGCCGGCGAGCTCGTGCGTGCCCGCCAGCATCGGCCTCACCAGCGCCGGCTGCGCCGACCCGAACACGTACCGCCAGCGCACCTGCTCGGCGGCGTGCGTGCCCAGCAGCTTCAGCCTCGCGTGCGAGGCCGCACCGACGACCATCGAGGTGCCGCCGACCATCGGGAGCGTCAGCTCCACCATCGCGTTCCTCTCGGCGGCGCAGATCGCGCCGCGCATGCTCGGCACCTGCCCCGCCGGCATCATCAGCACCACCGTCTCGACGCCGTACGTCTATCTCAGCGTCCACAACCCGACCGCGAAGAGCGCGGTGGTCTCCATCTACAACTCGATGGCCCCGGGCGGCGCCGTCATCAAGACCCTGCTCGCCTCGTACGGCCCGACCGTCCCGACAGACGACGCGTCCCGCAAGGCATGCGTGAAGGGCACGAACTCGTTCGGCACCGCCGCGCTCACTGGCAACAGCAGCTTCGCCTCGCTCGACGCTACCCGCGCGGTGACGCTCGGCCCGGACGAGACCGCGGTCGTCTACGTCGCGGCCTACAACGCGTTCGTCGCTGCGACGCCCGCGCTCTCCACCGGGAAGGTCATGCTCAACGTGCGGACCGAGCAGCTGAACTGACCTCTTCCTGGCCCGATTTCGGCAAGGATGTCGGGACCACGCATTAATTCAGGGGTCCCGGGCGCCCGCTCGCGCTAATGTCAGGGCTCCGGGGCGCTCCAACGTCTCTCAAGCACGTGATTTGCCAGGAGCTGTTCCTGGCTGACGCGTGCTTCTCCAAGGTGAATCGAATGGCTGAAGGCACTATCAAGCGGTTGACGGACAAGGGTTTCGGATTCATCGAGACCGGTACCGGCAAGGATCTCTTCTTCCACATGTCAGCCTGCGAGGGCGTCCGCTTCGAGGACCTCCAGCAGGGACAGAAGGTCTCGTTCACCGAGGGCCAGGGCCCGAAGGGTCCCCGAGCCGAGAACGTCAAGCCGGCCTGAAGGCAGGTTCGATTGGCCCCGCGCAGGTCGTGCCTTCATCGGCGTGACCTGCGCGGTGTCGTTTTGTGAGATGGAAACCGCCGACCAAGCCAGTGAACGGGCACGCGCCATCGCGCGCGAGGTCCTCGCAGAAGCCTTCGGAGCGAGCGCCACGCCGTTCGTGCCGGTGCCGTTCGTCGATGACTGGATGCTCGCGCGGCTCCTGCGACGCATCGCCGGGAAGGTGCTGGCGCGGCACGCGTTGACCTCGCCGCCCGAGCTGCCGAAGGTGATCGTCGATGCCTACGTCGAGGAGGGGTCGTCCTCGCTCGCGCGGTCGGTGGTGGTGGGCGCGGCGCGCTTCGTGGTGCGGAAGCTCGCGATCGTGCTCGACGTGAAGAAGTCCTACGACGTGTTCGGACAGGCGATCGTGTTCGCGCTCGCGCTGGACCTCGCGGCGGCGCAGGGCTGGCTGCACGAGGCGAGCGCGGAGCGGGTGGGCGCCGCGGTGTACCGAACGATGCAGATCGTGGGCTCGGGCGCGATCGAGTCGCTCGGCCGCGCCGGTCGCGCGGCCTACGCGAAGGGCGGCCCCAGCAAGCTCGCCGACGCCATCGCCGCCGAGGTCGATCGGACCCGCGGCCTGCTCGAGCCCGTTCTGCGTCACGAGCTGAAGATGTCCGCTAACTGCCCTGGATAGCTAGGGTTTTTGGGGTCGCAAGCGACGCTTGCCGCCCGCTCGCGGCTCTGCGAAGACGAGCTCACCTTGCGCCGCTGGACCCTCGTGATTGCTGTGGCTGCCGGGATGGCCGCGTGCGCGCGCGCGCATCGCGAGCCGGCGGCGCCGGCGCCGGAGGAAGGGAGCGTCGCGAGCTCGGATCGCGACGCCAGCGCCGCGGGCAGCGGTGAGGACGAGGTCGCCACGCCGACGACGCCTGCGCCTGCGCCTGCGCCCGAGAAGCGCGTGCCGGGCGCCGACGAGGTCGAGGTGATCGCGTTCGCGGTGCAGGCCCCGATCTTCAGCGCCGCCGAGTGGCCGGCCAAGGATCCCGCGAAGACCGCCGACGAACGGCACGGCGTGGTGCGCCTCGGCTACCTCCGCAAGGGCGAGCGCGCCGTCGCGAAGAAGGCGCTGTGGCCGCGCCCCAACTGCACCGACGGCGGCGGCTGGTTCGAGCTGGTGGCGCCGCGCGGGTTCATCTGCGGGAAGTTCGTCACCACCGATCCCAAGCACCGGGAGCTCCGCTTCGCGCCCCATGCACCTTACATGGATCGGAATCTCCCCTACGAATACGGGCTGAATCTCACGCCCGGGACGCCGCTCTACCGCCGCATCCCGCTGAAGAGCGAGCGCCGCGACAACGAGAAGACGCTCGCCATCGGCAAGCACAAGAAGTCGAGCGACATCGTCAAGCAGCTCCAGGACAGCGGCGAGGCGGTGCCGGCGTACCTGAAGGACTCGAGCAACGCGAAGCCCACCGTGAGCTTCAACGATCTCAAGGGTGACTCCGAGCTGGTCGCGCAGCGCATGCTGAAGGGCTTCTACCTCTCGCTCGATCGCAAGGTGGACGGACGCTCGGGGGTCTTCTGGCACACCACCTCGGGCTACCTCGCGCCCAAGGATCACCTGATCGTGCACGATCCCAAGACCGAGTTCGATGGCATCGATCTCACGTCGCCCGACGAGAAGCGCAAGCTCCCGTTCGCATTCGTGGTCGGCACGCGCGCGAACCAGACCCAGCTCGACCCCACCGACAAGGCCGACGGCGTGAAGCGCGGCGACCACATCGACCGCTTCACGATCCTGAGCCTCACCGGCAAGCACGAGGCGCTGCACGATCGCGTCTACCACGAGACCGACAAGGGCTTCTGGGTGCGCGACCTGGATATCGCCGTCGTGCGGCTGCCCAAGGTCCCCGCGGATATCGGGCCCAACGAGCGCTGGATCGACGTCGACCTGAGCTCGCAGGCGCTGGTCGCGTTCGAGGGCCAGAAGGCGGTCTACGCCACCGTGGTCTCCACGGGGCGTCGCAACGCCGATGCCGAGAAGGATCACCGCACCGTCGAGGGGACGTTCCGCATCCGCGAGAAGCACATCTCGACCACGATGGATGACGATGGCGCGTCCGACGGCACCTACCGCATCGAGGACGTGCCGTGGGTCATGTACTTCGAGAAGAGCTTCGCGCTCCACGGCGCGTTCTGGCACTCGAGCTTCGGCCGCGAACGAAGCCATGGCTGCGTGAACCTCACGCCGCACGACGCGCGCCACATCTTCGGCTGGGCGGGGCCCAAGCTGCCCGAGGGCTGGCATGGCGTGCGCGCGACGAAAGAGAACCCCGGCACGCGCGTGATCGTGCACAAGTGAGCATGCGCATCTCGACGATCGTCCTCGTGGCGGCCCTCTCTTCGGCGCTGCTGGCGTGCCCGCCCGACGACAAGAAGGCGCCCGCGCCCGGCCCTCCCAAGGCGTGCGAGAAGGTCGGCCAGAGCTGCGAGTTCTCGCCCGGCAAGCTCGGCACCTGCGTGCAGAAGGACGATTGCAAGACCGGCACCTGCTTCGACTGCCAGTCGCAGCACTGAGCTTCAAGGCATCCCATGAGGCCGCGCGACACCACGGAGGAGGCCTGGAAGCGCGTCGAGGACGGGCTCCGTCGCATGACGCCGGCAGAGCGCGTCGGCCGCGCCGTGTCGCTCACCATCTTCGCGCACGGCGTCGCGCTCGCGCAGCTACGGCGCGCGCACCCCGACGAGGACGAGCGGCACCTGCGCTTGCGACTCGCGGCGCGCATGACCGATCCCGCTCTGATGAAGGCGGCGTTCGGCTGGCCCCATGACTGATCCCGGTGAGATCGGACAGGCGCTCGCCGCGGTTGCGCGTGCATTCGCAGCCCTCGCGGTGAGGTGGGCGATCGGCGGATCGGTCGCCAGCGCCGCGCATGGTGAACCTCGCGCGACGAACGACGTCGATGTCGTCGCGCTACTCACCGAGCAGGACGCCCGCGCCCTGGTGCAGCAGCTCGGCGCCGACTTCTACGCCGACGCGGACGCCGCCGCCGACGCGGCGCGCCGGCACTCGAGCTTCAACGTGATCGACAACCGTAGCTTCATCAAGATCGACGTCTTCGTTCCGCCGCCGGGGCCGCTCGGTGCGGGGCAGCTCGACCGCCTGCAGATGCTCCAGATACTCCCCGGGGTCGGGGCGCTCCCGATCCTCGGTCCGGAGGACGTCATCCTGCAGAAGCTGCGCTGGTACGAGCTCGGCGGCGGCGTCTCCGATCGCCAGTGGCGCGACATCGTCTCGGTGCTCCGGATTGCCCGCGAGGCGATCGACTTCGAGTACCTCGTCGACGTCGCGAGCCACCATGGCCTGGGCGTCGTCCTCGCGCGAGCGCAGAGCGACGCGAGCGAGGCCTAGGCTACATCTGGGCGAGCTTGCGGAACTTCATGCGGTGGGGCTGCGCCGCGTCCTCGCCGAGGCGCTTCTTGCGATCCTCCTCGTACGCCTGGTAGTTGCCGGCGAACCAGACCACCTGGCTGTCGCCCTCGAACGCCAGGATGTGGGTGGCGATGCGGTCGAGGAACCAGCGATCGTGGCTGATGACCACCACGCAGCCCGGGAAGCCGAGCAGCGCGTTCTCGAGGGCCTGGAGGGTCTCGACGTCGAGATCGTTGGTGGGCTCGTCGAGGAGGAGGAGGTTGCCGCCGTCCTTGAGCAAACGTGCAAGATGCACGCGATTGCGCTCGCCGCCGGAGAGATCCTTCACGCGCTTCTGCTGGTCACTGCCGCGGAAGTTGAACCACCCGCAGTAGGCGCGGCTGTTGACCTCGCGTTTGCCCAGCACGAGCGTGGGCTCGCCACCGCTGATCACGTCGAACACGCTCTTGTCGCCCGCCAGCGCGTCGCGTGACTGATCGACGTAGGAGATCTTCACTGTCTCGCCGATCTTGAGCTCGCCCTTGTCGGGCTTCTCCTGGCCGACCAGCATCTTGAAGAGCGTGGTCTTGCCCGCGCCGTTGGGGCCGATCACACCGACGATCCCGGCGCGCGGCAGGAGCAGCGAGAGGTCGTCGAAGAGCAGCTTGTCGCCGAACGCCTTGCCCAGGCTGTGCGCCTCGACCACCTGATCACCGAGGCGCGGTCCGGGGGGGATCGAGATCTCCGTGGGGTCCGACGGACCCTTCTGCGCGGCGTCGACCAGCGCGTCGTAGGCGGCGAGGCGCGCCTTGCTCTTCGCCTGGCGGGCGCGCGGCGAGGCCTGCACCCACTCGAGCTCCTGCTTCAGCTTGCGCTGGCGCGCCGACTCGGACTTCTCCTCGATCGCGAGGCGCGCCGACTT
Source organism: Polyangiaceae bacterium (assembly GCA_043736975.1). Classification (GTDB taxonomy): domain Bacteria; phylum Myxococcota_A; class Polyangia; order Polyangiales; family Polyangiaceae; genus Labilithrix. The sequence continues at coordinate 4,372 of JAYTBL010000424.1, read as the reverse complement.
CTGCTCCAGCCAACCCGTGTAGTTTCCCTTGAACGGCAGGCCGCGCCCGCGATCGAGCTCGAGGATCCAGCCCGCGACGTTGTCGAGGAAGTAGCGGTCGTGGGTGACCGCGACCACCGTGCCCGAATAGTCGTGGAGGAAGTGCTCGAGCCACGCCACCGACTCGGCGTCGAGGTGGTTCGTGGGCTCGTCGAGGATGAGCATGTCGGGGCGCGACAGCAGCAGGCGACACAGCGCCACGCGCCGCTTCTCGCCGCCCGAGAGGTGCGCGATCTCGGCCTCCGCCGGCGGAACGCGCAGCGCGTCCATCGCCAGCTCGACGTGGCGATCGAGGTTCCACGCGTCGGCCACGTCGATCTTGTCCTGGAGCGACGCCTGCTCGTCCAGGAGCTTGGTCATGGCGTCGTCGTCCATGGGCTCGCCGAGCTTGTTGCTGATCTCCTCGAAGCGCGTGAGGATCGCGCGCGTCTCGGCGACGCCCTCGGCGACCGCCTCGCCCACGGTCTTCGCGGTGCCGAGGTCTGGCTCCTGCGCGAAGTACCCGATGCGCGTGCCGGGGTGCGGCTTCGCCTCGCCGCCGAACGTCTTGTCGACGCCGGCCATGATCTTCATGAGCGAGCTCTTGCCCGAGCCGTTCCCGCCGATGACGCCGATCTTCGCTCCCGGGTAGAAGCTCAGGTGGATGTTGTCGAGGACCTTCTTGTCCGGGGGATGGACCTTGGTGACCCCCTGCATCGTGAAGATGAACTCGGGCATGGCGCCGCGGAGGGTAGCGTGATTTCGCCCTGAATTCGCGTTTTTCCGCGCCTTCGGGAGGGATGTAGTCCGTTTGAGCCCGTCGAAACCCATTGCGACGAGGGGGTTGGTCCCGTACGACGATGGCGGGGCGATCTGTCGCTGCGGCATCGTTTCCAGGGGCTCGTTCATGAACGTTCATCGTCACGGAATCGGACTGGCGCTGGTCCTGGCCGGGGCCGCTACCTACGCAGGCTGCGGCCTCGGCGACGTGGGCAGCCCGTCGCTCCCGGAGCCGCCCGCGGCGGGCCCGTCCGCCCAGGGAGGTACCGTCGTCGTCGTCCCCGAGGACTGCGTGCAGCCCGCGTGTCAGGCTTTCCCGCTCCCGGTGTCGGCGCACGCGGTCCGCCTGACGAGCATCCAGTGGGAGCGCACCGTTCGCGATCTCCTCAAGCTGCCGATGCTCCCCGGCAACTCCGTCGAGTTCCCGCCCGACGCCGTGGCCTCCGCCGATCGCTTCGGATCCGAAGCCGGAGACCTCATCGTCACCACGCAGCACTGGGCGGCCTACCAGAAGGCCGCCGAGCAGCTCTCGTCGCTCATCGTGGACGACGCGACCGCGCTCGACGCGCTCCTCCCCGACGCGTCCAAGGATGTCGCGTCCGCCACCGACCTGCGCCTGAAGGCGTTCGTCGCGGATTTTCTGCCGCGCGCGTACCGCCGCGCGGTGACGCCCGCCGAGAGCGCCGCGGCTGTTGCCGCGGCCGAGACTGCAGGCGCCGCCGCGGCCGGGGATCCCTTCAAGGTCCGGACCAAGTGGGTCCTCACCTCCGTCCTGCAGTCGCCGAAGTTCATCTACCGGATCACCTTCGGCGGCGATGCCGTGAAGGAGACGACCTACGGGACGGGCTCCTCCGCGGTCGTCGACAAGCGCTCCGATCTCACCGGCTACGAGATCGCCTCGAAGCTCGCGTACGGCCTCTGGGGCACGATGCCCGACGATGGCCTCCTCGCGCTCGCGCGTGACGGCAAGCTCACGCGCGCGGGCATCGCCGAGATCGCGCGCAGCATGCTCAAGGACCCGCGCGCCGCGACCTCGCTCGCCGAGTTCCACGACGAGCTCTATCTCGTCGAGCACTTCGCCGAGGTGAAGAGCCGCCCGCTCGACCTCTTCCCGAATTTCTACGACGGCTACGACGTCGACACCGTCGAGGACCTCCGCCGCACCGTCAAGGACCTCATCATCGACGGCAACGGCACGCTCAAGGACCTCGACACGTCGACGGTCGCCTACGTGAACAACCGCCTCGCGCCGGTCTACGGGATCGACCCTTCGACCATCCCCGAGATCGCGGTCGCCGGGCCCGATCTTTTCGTGAAGATCCAGATGGACGGGGCGAAGCGCAAGGGCCTCCTGATGCACCCCGGCTGGCTCACCTACCAGGCCTCTCCCAGGGACCCTTCGCCGATCCGCCGCGGCGCGTACGTCGCGCGCCACGTGCTGTGTACGCCGCTCGGCAGCCCGCCCCCCGGCGCCGCCGGCGCGGACCCGGAGAAGGCGCCGGGCGCCACGAACCGCGAGCGCGTCGAGGCCACTACCAAGGGCTGCGGCGACGGCTGTCACGGCGGCGCGGCGGGGGTCATCAACCCGCTCGGCTTCAGCTTCGAGGACTTCGACTCCATCGGGAAGCTGCGCGCTACCGACAACAACGTGCCCGTCAACACCAAGGGCCAGGCCGAGGTGATCGGCGCGTTCAACAGCTCGGTCGCGCTCTTCGAGCTCGTCAGCAAGAGCGCGCGCGCGCACGCTTGCTACGCCGCGCACTGGTCGGCGTACCTGAACGGGACGTCGCTCGTCGACGTCACGCCGAAGTACCTCTCACCCGCCGTAGCCAGGTCGCTCCAGAACGCCTCGGTGCGCGAGATCATCGTCGAGCTCGTGCAGACCGACGCCTTCCTCACGGTCTCCCGGTAACGGGGTTCGGAGACATCATGGCCTTCAGTCGTCGCAAGTTCCTTCTCGGTCTCGGTGGTGCAGCGGTCGGTTTGCCCTTCCTCGAAGGGCTCACCGCCAAGACCGCGCGCGCCGACAACACACCCAAGCCCTACGCGCTCTTCTACCGCCGCGGCAACGGCGTGCAGCAGGCGGTCTTCGACCGCAACAGCTACCCCTCGCAGGGCTTCTGGACCCAGCAGAAGCCGCAGGAGCCCGAGCGCTGGTGGCCGATGCAGAACGCCAGCACGCCGTATCCCTTCGGCGCGCTCGGTACGTTCGGGCCGATCAGCGCGCTCGGCGAGATCGAGGCGTACGTCTCGAAGACCACGCTGGTGCGCGGCCTCCGTCATCCCTACGGCACCGAGAACGGTCACCCCGAGGGCGCCGCGCAAGGCCTCACCGGCGCCGGCATCAAGTACCCCGCCGACCAGCCCTCGTTCCAGTCGTGCCTGCCGCTCGGCGAGTCGCTCGACAACCTCATCGCGCGGCAGCTCACGCCCGCGCATCCCGAGTCGCTCTACATGGGCGTCAAGACCGGCGGGACCGGCGGGCTCTCGTGGATTCGCCAGGGCACCACCATCTTCCCGCGCTCCGCCGAGGAGAACCTCCTCAACATCTTCAACGAGCTGTTCCTCCCGTACTCCACGCCGGACGCGGCGCGGCAGCTGCTCGTCAACCAGCGCAAGAGCGTGAACGATCTCGTTCGCGCCGACATCACGTCGCTCAAGAACGATCCGCGGATGTCGAAGGCGGATCAGGATCGGCTGTCCGTCCACCTCAACGCGATCCGCGAGACCGAGGTGGCGCTCGCGGCGTGCATCGTCCCGGGGACGCTCCAGGGGGAGGTTCAGGCCTACAACGCGAGCCTCGCATCAATCACCGACTCGGTCACCGTCATCGGCAAGCTCGCGGCGCTCGCCATCTCGTGCGGGCAGCGCCAGTCGGTGCTCGTCAACGTGGGCGTCCCGCAGGACATCATCAACTACACCGAGGTCCAATTCGCGAGCGGCTACGAGTTCCACGCGCTCTCGCACCGCCAGGCCGCCGAGAACGACGCGACGCCGGTGGCCACGGCGCAGATGGCCCACCACAAGATCGATCGCTACCACCTGCGGCAGTTCAAGCAGATCCTCGATCTGCTCAGCGCGTACCCGCCGGTCAACGGCAAGACGCTCGTGGACTACGGCGTGAACGTGCACTTCTCCGATATCGGCTCGGGCCAGCACATCATATCGCAGCTGCCATACCTCTACGTGGGCGGCGTCAACGGCCAGCTCAAGACCGGGCAGTACATCCAGGAGGACAAGCAGTACCTGGTGAAATTCCTGAACACGATCGGCGCGGCGGTCGGCTGCATGAACGCGGCGGGCAACGGCCCGCTCAACGATCTCAACGCCGACAACAACAACTACCGGTCGAAGAACTACACGGACACGTACTACTGGCAGCCGGCCCCGGGCGTGTACCAGCCCCCGGCCGACGGCAAGCCCCCCATCACGGGTCGCCTCGCCTCGCTCATCGGCCCCTGACCCTCGCCTCACCGCCGCGGCGGTGGCCGCTTCTTCGGCGCCCGGCGCCTCGGGCGATCGATCACCGACAGCCGGCGCGTGATCGCCCTGGACTTCGCGCATCGCTTCCGCT
>JAYTBL010000423.1:0-1608 GCA_043736975.1 Polyangiaceae bacterium | reverse complement strand
TGTTGGTCTGGAGGGCGTGCTCGCGCAGCGCCTGCTCGTTCTCGGAGATCTGCTCGAAGATCTCCCGGCGCGTGCGCTCCGGCAAACGGAAGCGATAGTCCTCGGTCTCCTCGCTGGGGATCGGGATCGGCGGCTTCGCCTTGACCAGCGGCGCCGCCATCGCGTTGAGCCGCTGCCACACCACCACCACCGCCGCGAACGCGATCACGGTGACGCGCACGATCCACCCGACGCGGGACGATGGCTTCGCCCCGAAATCGAGCAGCGAGAAGTAGGGCGTCAGCCGCTTCCACTCATTGTGCATCCAGGTCGTCACCGCCATCGCGCCCTCGACGTTACCCTCATGGCAGGAGCGGCGGACTGCCAAGTACGGTCACCGAGGTGAAGATGCCACTGCGCGTGGCGTGCGCATAACGCGCTGCGACGGACGCGGCCGCGTCGCGTCGAGGATGATGTTGATCGTTTCGCCGGGACGGTCCCAGTGAGGGAAATGCCCGCAGTCGTCGAACCAGTGGAGGCGAGCATCCGGGAAGAGCGCAAGCGCGCGTGCGGCCTGGCGCGGCAGGCAGACGCGGTCGCGGCGGCCCCAGCCGATCACCAAGGGAGCTTCAAGGCTGCCGGCGGGCGCCCCTTTCTGCTCCTCGCCAAACGCGAGGTCGCGAAGAAGCTCGTCGAAGGCGGGCGAAGCCGCGTACGCGCGCATCTCGTTCAGGATGACTCGCTGCGGCAGGCGCGTGGGATGGGCTGAGAGCTGGGCGAACAAGAGCGCGCGGGTCAATGCATGATGGGTCAAGAAGGGCATGACGGGCTGAAGCGCACGTATGAGGCGGACGGACACGGCGATCGACCCGTAAAATGCGTATCGCTCCCAGCCGCGCCAGAAGCCACCGGGATCCAGCGCTACCACCGCGCCCATTCCTCCACGCCGCGCGAGCTCCAGCACGAGGCGCCCTCCCATCGAGCTCCCCACGGCGTCGACGCCCCAGAGACCATGCGCCTGCATGAACGCCTCGACGGAATCAGCGAGCGTACCGATCGTGGTCGGCCCACGCAGCGGCGCGCTTTCGCCGAAGCCAGGCAGATCGACGGCGATCACTTGGCGCTCGCTGGCGAGCCCATCGAGGATGGGGTCCCACGAGCGCCAGCTCCCCCCGATCCCGTGAATCAAGAGGAGAGGCTGGCCCGACCCGCGAGTGACGATGTTCATGGTCCTCAGCGCTTGCAACGTGCGGGCCCTCGTAGAGTGCGGCCAGGCCGCACCCCTGAGCTCGCGCATTGCGTCATGCATGGGCAGAGCTCGCTCATTCTGATCTTTGATTAGCTCCGGCGGCGCTCGTCGCGGCGGCGGATGATCCATCCGCCCCCCGTGTCAGAAGAGTTGTCCGGTCCGCTGCCCTCGGACTGAGGCTGCGGACGCCACCTACGCTGGGTGTATCCGAGGTTCGTTCATTACTGAATACAGCACGGCCTTCGAGGTGAACATGGTGAGGAAGCTGCTGATGCCTGGGGGGCGACGGCGTCCTATCAGGCACGTGGTGGCGCTCCTGGTCGATCTCGGAAACCACTTTGTGCTCAACCATCAGGTCCTCGACCTTCGTCACATCGCCT
>JAYTBL010000422.1:0-20863 GCA_043736975.1 Polyangiaceae bacterium | reverse complement strand
CCGCGCCCTCACGAGGCTCTCTTCTGGCGCCGGCTCGCGCACTGGGGCGCGTCGCGCGGACCCGAGTGGTGGGTCCGCTACAGCCCGCCCGCCTTCGGTTGGGCTGCGGCCGCGCTGGTCCCGTCGGCGCGTCGCGCCGTGGTTCGAAACCTGCATCGCATTCGCGGGACGGGCTCGCACGCCAGGGACGCGCGCGACGTCCTCGCCACCTTCTCGAACTACGCCTCGTGCCTGGCGGAGGTTCTCTCGAACGACGCGCCCGGCGGGCCGCGCCAGCCGGAGACGAGCATCCGCCGCGAGAAGTACGTGCACGATGCAAGTGCTCTGGGGCGCGGCATCATCATGGTCACCGCCCACACCGCGGGCTGGGAGTCGGTGGGTCCGGCGCTGGCGCGCGATCAGGGCCTGCGGATGATGATCGTGATGCAGGCCGAGCCCGACGCCGGCGCGCAGTCCCTCCACGACGATGCCCGCCGCCGCGCGGGCGTGCTCATCGCCCACGTGGGGGACGATCCGCTCGCGGCGTTGCCGCTGCTCCGGCACCTGCGCTCACCGCGCGGGGTCGTTGCGCTCCAGCTGGATCGCTTCGCGCCCGGCATGCGGACGCGCGAGGTCGATCTCCTCGGGGAGCGCGCGCGGCTGCCGGAGGGGCCCCTGCGCCTCGCCCAGGTCTCGGGCGCGCCCGTCGTGCCCGTGTTCTGCGCGCGGGTCGGTCACCGCCGCTACGTCATCGAGCTGCACGAGGGACGGACGGTTTCGCGACGCGCGAGCGAGGCCGAGCTCGACGAGGTGGCGCAATACCTGGCCGATTGCATGGCTGCATTCCTGCGCAAGCACCCGACGCAGTGGTTCCACTTCGGGAGTTAACTGTCGACACTCGAAGGTGGTCGGTCTACGTACGACGCGGCAATGGCGACCAGGCTCCACATCGGCGCGAAGGAGCTCAAGGGCGAGCTCGGCGCGTACGCGAAGCGCTTCGACCTCCTCGAGGTGCGCGGGCAGGACGCGGCCAACCTCCGCCTCGCCCCTTCCGACGCGACGCTGCGGCGCTGGCGCAAGGCGGTCGGCCCGCAGTTCGAGTTCGCCGTGGTGGCCGGACCGGGCCTCGGCAAGCTGAAGGCGAGCGACGCGCTCGAGACCGAGCTCGCCGCGCTCCTCAAGACCGTCACGCTGCTCGAGGCCCGCGCGATCGTCATCGCCACGCCCAGCGACGTGACGCCCAGCAAGCTCTGGCGCGATCGGCTCGAGAAGCTGATCGATCGCCTCCCGCGCGACGCGAGCACCGCGGTGTGGGAGCCGAGCGGGCTCTGGGAGATCGAAGACGCCGCCGCGCAGGCGAAGAAGTGGGGCATCGTCCTCGCGGTCGATCCCGCGCGCGATCCCATGCCCGAGGGCCCTGTCGCTTACGGACGCCTGCGCGCCGCCGGAGGTACGCGTGCCTTCTCCACCACCGCGCTCACCAAGGTCGCCATGACCATCGGCGAGCGGCGTGACGCGTACGTCGTCTTCGAGACCACCGGGGCGCTCAAGGAGGCCAAGGTCCTCCGCGCCCTCGTCCGCTCCGCCAAGCCCGGCAAGAAGGGCGGGCTTGGCCGCCTCGTAAGGCCCGCGTCTCGAGGCGGCGCGTCGATCACGGTCAGCGACGACGAACAGGAAGAGTAATGGCGATGCGGACGCAACGCGCAGCTGTCGCCTCGTCGCCCGAGGTGGAGGCTGCGGCCGAGGAGCTGCTGCGCAAGGGAAACGCGCTCGACGGCGCGATCGCCGGCGTCTTCGCGGCCTGCGCGATCTCGCCGGGCGTGCTGCTGGGGCCGGTGCAGATCCTGGTCGGCGGCGGCGGCTCGGGCCTCCGCGCGTTCGACGGCCGCATCCGCCAGCCCGGTATCGGCGCCCCGCGCCCCCGCGGGTTCCAGCCCGACGAAGAGGTGCCGGATGCGGCGCGCGTCGGCGTCCCGTGGCTCCCGGCGACGCTCTCGGTGGCCGTCGCCACCGCCGGAACCGCGACGTTCGCCGCGGTGATGGCGCCGAGCCTCGCGCTCGCGAAGGGCTCGCCCCGCCACGAGGTGCTGGCGAAGATCGCGCAGCGCGGGCCGCGTGCCATCGAGGAGCGCCCGCTCTCCGGTGAGCTGCTCGGGCTCGCGGGACGCACCAGCGGCGGTCTGCTCACGTCCGACGATCTCTCCTCGCAGCGCCCCGAGGTGCACCCTGCCTCGCGCCACGAGCTCCGTGGCGACGCGCCGCGCGCGCCCCGCAGCCGGGTGCCGAGCTCGAGCAAGAAGGCAGCGATCGACGAGGAGCCCCTCCCGCGCAGCATCATCGAGCTGCCGTGGGCCACGGACGACGGCGGCTCGCCGGTGCCGCCCGTCGGTGTCGTCTCCATCGCCACCGCGCGCGCCGTGCTCACCGTCGATCGCAACGGCTCGTTCGCGATCGCCTGCTGGGACGAAGGCGTCGACGGCCTGACGATCGGCGAGCTCGGCCTGCGCGCGCCATTCTTCGCCGAGCCAGTGATGCGCGGCGCGACGCGCGTGCGTCCCGGTGATGCGCGTCCGGCCGCGGCGCCCATCGCGCTCGTCGCCACCGATGCGGGGCCCGAGTTCGCGTTCGCCGCCTTCGGCGCGGGCGATGCCTACGATGTCCTGCGCGGCGCCATCCGATCCGTCATCGAGGAGGACCGCATCAAGGTGCACGAGGTGCACGAGGCACGCGGCGACGCGCGCCTGGTGGCCCTCTCACACCTGCTCGGCACCGCCTCGGTCTTCCGCTAGAAGGCCGGAGAAGGCCGGAGACCGAGGCATCGCTCGAGGTCAGATCTTTACGTTGTAGCGCTTGGCGTACGCGAGGACGCCGATCTTGTCGATCGTGCGGATGTCGCGCGTCGTCAGGTTGAGCGAGACGTACCGCTTGAACTCCGGCACCCAGACGCGCCGCGTCTGGATGTTGACGTTCTGCCAACGCTTCGTCTTGATGTTCGAGTGCGAGACGTTCTGCGCGCTCAGCTTTCGCTTACCAGTGATGTCGCTTTTCGCCATGACAGCGCGCGCAACTTGGCGGAACCCCAAGGCGCTGTCAAGTCGCTCAGAGGATCCGCGCTACTTTCACGCGCGATCAGCGTTTGGCGGGGCCTGCGGGCGTGATCGCGCCCAGCGCTGCGGCGAGCGAGGCGCACCAGGCCCGCATCCGGTCGAACCCGGGGCTCCGTGTCAGGGTCGGCTCGTCCATGTAGAGGCGGCGCGCCAGCTCGACCTGCACGACGTGCACGTCGATGTCGGGCCGGCCGTAGTGCTGCGTCGTGTACCCGCCCTGGTAGGGATCGTCGTGGGCGACCGACAGGCCTGCGGCGCGGGCGTGCCGGTCGACCGCGTCGATGAAGCGCGCGCCTGCGCTCGTCCGGCCGCGCGTGCCGGGCACCACGTCGGCGCGGTGAGCCTGGGGATCGCCGTGCCCCGTGCGGCCCACGCTCGGCATCGAGTGCGCGGCGAGCAGGACGGCGAAGCCGAAGCGCGCGCGCTTCCGCTCGAGCAGCTCCGCGAGCGTGTCGTGGTACGGCCGGTAGTAGGTCGAGAGCCGGCGCTCGAGCTCGGCGCGGGGTAGCGGGCCGTCGAGCACGCGGGCGCCCTCGCTGGTGAGGCGCCACACGATCCCCCGCGTTGCCCGCGCATGAGGCGGCGCACCTTCGACCGACTCGGCGTCGACGTCGAGCTCGCTGCGGTTCAGATCGCAGACGTAGCGCGACACGTTGGACGAGAGGAGCGTGGCGCCGTGCGCGGGGGCGTCGGCGTACAGCTCGTCGACGTAGAGGTCGGCGTCCCGCCCGATGGCGCGCGCCGGCGCCGCGAGGCGGGCGAGGGCCGGCCCGTCGACGAAGAGCCCGGCGTGCGGGACCTCCACGACCAGCGGAGTCTCCCCTGCGACAGGCTCGATCACCGTGAACGGCGCGGGCATCGGCACCTTCACCGTACTACCGGACCCGCGGAACGGCGCGGCTAAAACCGCGCCCAGGTGCTTTCGCTGAGGGACGCGGCGGCGCGTCCCGGTCATCCGCACGCTCGACTCCGAGCAAAGCGGCGGCCCCGGCGTCGGCGTCGGCGTCGGCGTCGGCGTCGGGGGAGGTCGCTGCGAACGGAGACGTGTCCTCGTCGAGCGTCCTCCAGCGCGGGCTCGTCGCGAAGGAAGCGGCGGACTGCATGGCGGCCGAGATCCGCACCGCGAAGTTCGAGGCGCCCGGCGCGAAGGGCTCGGTGCTCCAGATCCCGGTCAGGTGCTCGCTCGTGAAGCGCTGACCGACGGCCCGGAGGATTCCCGGACGGGGAGCGCGTGAGCGCGGGTACGGTCTGGTCGTGCCCGGATCGAACCGCTCCCTCTGCCTCCACGCCGCCGTCGTCGCGGCCTCTCTCGCGCCGCTCGGTCTCGGATGTGGAGCGGCGACCAGGGCGGCTCCGACCCTTGCCGAGCTGCCTCCGCCCGCAGCGGCGCGACCGGCGAGCGGCTCGTGCACGTTGCACGTCGGAGCTCCCGAGCCTCTCCGGGTCCCACCGGCGCTCGCGCAGCTGCGCAGCGGCTTCGCGAACATCGCGCCCTCGTCCGTGCTGCGCTTTGGCGAGTCCAACGCGCCATACTGGCTCGCGGAGCCGCCCGAATGGCGACCGGTCGCGGGCGCGCTGAGCACCATCGGCGAGGTATGGACGCCGACGCGACGGGTCGGGACCGCGTACGCGTCGCCAGGTCCAGGCTCGGTGCTCGTGGTCGCCGATCGCGCGAGCCCGTCGCCGTGGCGTGAGGTCGTCGGAGGGCGCGACGCGTTCCTCACGGTCATCGATGCGGTCGACAAGCCCCGTGGTCAGACCGTCGTCATCGGCCTCACCTCCGAGCCAGAGGTAAAGTCGTCGATCCGGCTGATCACTGTCGATGCTGCGGGAAGGGCTGGCGCGCCGCACCTGCTCGTCCCCTCTCTGGGTATGGTCGGTAGCGTGCGCACCGCGCGTGTGGCCGACGGGACCGTCGCGATCGCGTGGGTCACGGCGCGCGCGAAGGGGAGCGCGCTCTCTCTCGCACGCGTGAGCACCGACACCGGCGAGCTGGTCGGCACGCCGTTCGAGGTCGACGCCGACGAGGCGCTCCACCCGTACGTGGCAGAGATGGCGCTCGCCGCCGACGGACCCGGAGTCGCGCTCGCATGGGCTGTCCACGGAGCGAAGAAGCCGACGCACGACCGCGAGGTCTTGCTCGAGCTCCGCATCTTCACGCAGGGCGCGCCCGGCGAGGCGCCGCGGCGCGCCTCGTCTCGCGATGTGTCGACCGAGGAGGACCAGAGCTCGTACACCCCCGGCGCGCTCCTTCCGATCATGCTGGAGGCCGCGTCGCTCGATCTCCACGCGCTCTTCGCGTGGAGGCCCTCGCACGAGTCGACGTCACTCGACGTCCTCGTCCTCGGCGCAGCGTCACCGCTCGCGGTGCCGGTGCCGCCCGAGTCCTACCTCACCCTGCGGAGCTTGGGTCTCGTCGCCTACGCCCCCATCAAGAACGGGCTGCACATCATGAAGACTTCGTGCCGATGAGGGTCTAGGCCCGCGGATGCGGGTTGTCGTAGGCCGTCCGTAGCGAGCGACGCATCGCCCGAGGGCCTACTTGACCCGCGCTTCCATCTGGTCGGCGACGATGACCGACTCGTTGGCTGTGCGCTGCATGATCGCGACCTGGCGGTGCAGGTAGCCGAACGCATGGAGGTTGGTGACGCTCGCCCGTTCGTCCCTTCGCGCCAGGCTCCGGGGGTGCGTGAATCCCGTGCCCGACAGCCCGTAGACGTCCTCACCGAGCCGCCGTGCGCCCTCTGCGAGATGGCAGTTCGCGCAGTCGGTCGATTCCGAGGTGTGCAGCCGAGGGTTCTGTACCTTCAGCGCCGCGTCCAGCGTGGCTTGCAGGCTCGACGCGCCCGGGGCGCCGGCGGCGGGACGGTCCGAATCCACGAGAGGATCCACCGAGTCGGGCTGGCTCACGGGCGAGAACAGGAAGGCGGACGACTCCGCCATCGGGCCCTTCACGCTGGTGCCGGCGACGGTCGTGGTGGGCGACTGCGTCAAGGGGATGGTCCCCGCGGTGAGCGTTCCGCCGGAGCGCTCGAGGATCCCGAACGTCCAGCCGTCGCTGTCGGGGTCGAAGTTGTGGTCGAAGAACGTGACGCGGCCGATCCGCGTGTCGCCGAGGTGCTCGAGGAGGATCGCGCGGAGCCCCCTCGCGAACGGTCCGCCGAGGCCCTGGCCGGTGAGGATGGGATGCGGCGCCAGCTCCTGAAGCGCAAGATCGCCGTTGTCCTTCTTGAGCGTGAGGATCTGCTTCATCATCACCACGAGCTCGGCGTCGGAAACGTCGTAGGTCACGTGGAGCCCGCCGTCGGTGGCGGCCGCGCCGGCGGCGGGATCGTCCTCGGCGCCCGCGGCCTTGTCGTAGAGGGGCTGGAACACGACGCGCACCTCGCTGCGGCAGGCGTGGGGAGCGCCCGGAGCGACGGGCGGAGCGCCGCGCGCCGAGCAGGGATCGAGGCGAAGCGACACGACGCCCAGCTGCGGATATCCGGAGGGCGGATCGCTGTCGACGCGATCGACACTCCCGCCGGGAAAGGCGGCGTCGAAGACGGCTCGCGGCAGGAGCGCGCCGTGGTTGCCCGCTTCGGTCGGCCTGACGAACTCCTTCGACGCGCCCGCCAGCGGAAGCGGGTAGAGGATCGAGACGTCGGTGGTCCCCACCACGCCGGTGTACGGGCCCACCGGCTGCGGAGGGATGACCGGCTTCTTGGTTCCCGGTCCCGCAGGGGCGTCGACGCCTGGCCCCTCGGCGGGCGGGTTCGTCGCGGGCCCGGACCCCGGCTCGGTCACCCCGCACGCGGCGGCGGCGGCGGCGACCAGGAGGATGCTCGGAAGAAGCGCAAGGGAACGAACGGTTCGGAAGCTCATGCCGATGGCTTGGGGCGCGCCGCCGACATCCGTCGACCTTTCTTTCAATCACGGCATCGGGGCGCGCGTGAGTTGCGCACCGCGCGCAGCGATCGGCAGCGGTTGTACGTCGCGCTGCTACGTCTCGTGCGAGACGAACGCCGACTGCGAAGTGGTCGGCGCGGGCGGCTGCGAGACGAGCGCGAAGGGAACCAATCGCTGCTCCTCGAAGGCGCCCACGAAGTGCCGGTGAGCGGAGCTTCGCGCGAGCTGGCGAGGGGTCAACGGCCAGCGCGCGCGAGGAGGCCGCGGAACCAGCGGTGCTCGGGGTCTTCCTGGGCCCGCGGGTGCCAGGCCGATGCGACGCGGAAGCCGGGAACCGGAACCGGGAGCGGGAACGTCCGGAGGCCGAACGGCGTCGCCAGCGGCTCGAGGACGAAGCGCGGAGCGGTGAGGATGAAGTCGGACCGGGACACGAGGAGAGGCGCGGCGAGGAAGGACGGCGTGCGCACCGCGACGCGCCGCGACTTGCCGCGCGCGGCGAGGGCGTCGTCGACAGGACCACCCGGGCGCCCTTGCGGCGCGATCTGCACGTGGCGGAGGGTGAGGAAGCGCTCCAGCGTCAGCTTCCTGCGGACCTCGGGATGATCGCGGCGGACGGCGCAGAGGAACGTGTCGTCGAAGAGGGGTTGCACCATGAGCCCCTCGGGCAGGTTCGCCTGCGGGACGATGACGAGGTCGATTCGCCCGCTCTCGAGCTCCGGGACCACGTTCTGCACGTCGGCGCGCATGGCGATGTCGACGTTCGGTGCCTCGCGGCCGCATCGTGGAGCACCTTCCGCACGGAGGGAGCGAGGGCGTCTGCCCGCGGCGTCGGGATCATGCCGCGCGCGGTGCGGACGAAGAGCGGGTCGCCGAACGCGGCGCGCATGCGCGTCAGGGCGCGGCTCATCGCCGGCTGCCCGATGCCCGCGCGCGCCGCGGCACGGGTGAGGTGGCGCTCCGCGTGGAGCGTGTCGAACAGCGTCAGGAGCCCGAGGTCCAGGGTCGCATCATGCATCATGGTCATACCGATGATAGCAAGACATGCATTGGAAACATGAAAGCGAGAGCCGCATGATGCTCGTCGTCCAAAGGAGAGAGCATGATCACCATCTTCGGAGCCACGGGGAACACGGGTGCAGTCGTCGCGAAGCACCTTCTCGATCGCGGGAAGGAGCTTCGCGTCCTCGCGCGGGACCCTGGCAAGGTGGCGGCGCTCGCCGGCGCGGACGGCGCGTACCTGCTCATGCCCCCTGACAACCAGAGCCCGGACCTCCTCGCGCGGAACCGGCGGGTCGTCGACGTTCTCGCCGCAGGCCTCGCGAAGGCGGGGACGGCCCATGCGGTCCTCCTCTCGTCCGTCGCGGCGCAGGAGCCGTCGGGGACGGGGCCGATCGTCAGTACCTACGTCGCCGAGCGGACCCTCTCCGCGGTGCGGGGGACGCGCTTCACGTTCGTGCGCGCGGCATACTTCATGGAGAACCTCCTCGCGAACGCGCATCCAATGAGGAACGACGGCGTCCTTCCCGTCTTCGGCGGCGGCGCGAGCTTCGCCTTCCCGATGGTCGCGACGCACGACATCGGTCTCGTGGCAGCCGAAGCGCTCGCGTCCCCGCCCGACGCGACGGAGATCATCGAGCTCTCGGGGCCGGCGGAGTACAGCTTCGACGACGCTGCGGCGGCGGCCGCGAAGATCCTGGGGCGAACGGTCAAGACGCTAGCCGTCCCGCTCGACGCCGTCGTCCCGACGCTCACGGGCTTCGGCTTCTCCGCGAACGTCGCGGGGCTCTACCGCGAGATGTTCGAGGGGCTCGGTTCGGGGACGGTCCGCTTCGACGGCAAGGGCCGCTCCGTGCGCGGCAAGGCGACGCTCGAGGACGTCTTGCGGCGCGGGCTCGGTACCTGAGCGCCCCTCCTCGGCAGGCGCGCACCACGGAGACCTGGCGGGGGGGAGCTCGAGGGAGCGGGCTTGAAGGGGGCGCGCGAGGAGCGTTAGGCTGCGCGGCGGATGGTCACCGTCCTCCGTTGCCCCTCGTGCGGTGCGCAGCTCCAGCAGGCGCTGCCGGCGTGCCCCTTCTGCAAGGTGGCGTTCGCCTGGCCTGACCAGCCGCTCGCTTCCGTCGATCCGCCCGCGAACCAAGCTGCGGCGGTGCCCCCCCGAGGTCCTCCAGGAGCTGCGGAACGGCAACAAGATCGGCGCTATCAAGCGCCTACCACACGGCCTCCAAGTGCGGACTCAAGGAAGCGAAGGACTTCGTCGACCGCCTCGAGGCTCAGCTCGGCCTCGCCTGAACGCACGCTCGTCGCCGACGGTCGAACGGCATGGGGTCTAGGCCCGCGGATGCGCCTTGTCGTAGGCGGTCCGGAGGTGGTCTTGCGCGACGCGCGTGTAGATCTCGGTGGTCCCCAGATCCGCGTGCCCGAGCATGGCCTGCACCGCGCGGAGGTCGGCGCCGCCGCGGAGGAGGTGGGTCGCGAACGAATGCCGCAGCTTGTGCGGTGAGATCGGGGTGAGGATCCCGGCGCCGCGCGCGTAGGCCTTCAGGAGCTTCCACAGGCCCTGGCGCGTGAAGCGCTTGCCGCGCGGCGCGAGGAAGAGGTGCGGGTCCACGGTCGCGCCCTTGGCGTGGGGGCGCACCGCATCGAGGTAGACGTCGATGCGATCCAGCGCGATCTGCCCCACCGGTACCATCCGCCGCTTGCTGCCCTTGCCCAGCGGCGCGACGGTGCCGACCTTGCGATCGAGGTCGCCGAGCTTGAGCGAGCACAGCTCGGAGACGCGCAGGCCCGAGGCGTACATCAGGTGGATCATTGCGCTGTCGCGCACGCCGCGCGCCGTGTCGAGCGGCGGCGCGGCGAGGATCTTGTCGACGTCCTCGTAGGAGAGGACGCGGGGCAGCTTGCGCGCGAGCTTCGGCCGGTCGACCAGCTCGGTGGGATCGGTCTCGATGGCGCGCTCGCGCACCAGGAAGCGGAAGAAGCCGCGCAGCGCCGACAGCTGGCGAGCGCTCGAGCGCGCCGACTTGCCGCGCCGCGAGGCGGTGACGACGAAACCCAGCACCACCGCGGCGTCGATGCCGCGGACGTCGGCGGCCTGCGCGTCGTCGACGTGCACGGCGATCTCGCCGAGATCGCGGGCGTAGGCCTCGAGCGTGTTCTTCGCGAGCGCGCGCTCCACGCGCAGGTGGTCGAGGTAGCTGTCGATCCAGCCGTCGAGGCTCTGCGCGCGGCCCGGGCCATCCATACGAGGAGGATAGGGCAGCGATCGCCGCGTGTCAGATTCGTGCAGCAGAGACGAGCGATCGGAGGAGGGCCGCGGGATCGTCCTCACGCATGAGCGTCTCGCCGATCAGCGCCCCGTGCGCGCGGGTAGCGGCGACGCGCTCGACGTCGGCCGGGGCCTTCAGGCCCGAGAGATAGAGCGGTACGGCCGCCGCCGGGATGGCCGCGAGCACGCGATCCGCGCGCCCCGCGTCCATCACCAGCGTGTCGAGATCACGCGCGTTGACGCCGATGATCGAGGCGCCCGCGGTGACCGCCCACGCAAGCTCCTCCTCCGTCACCACCTCGACCACGGCCTCGAGCCCCAGGGTCGTCGACTGCGCGAGCAGCTGCGCGAGAAGCGAAGCGTCGAGGATGCGCGCGATGAGGAGCACCGCGTCCGCCCCGCACGCTGCCGCCTCGCGCAGCTGGCGCTCGTCGATGACGAACTCCTTCGCGAGCACCGGGATGCCATGCCCCTGCGCGACGAGCGCCTTCCGCACCTCGACCACGTCGTCCCAGGAGCCGCCGAAGAACGGGCCGTCGCACAGCACGCTCACCATCGAGGCCCCCGCCTCCGCGTAGCGAACCGCGCGTTCGGCCGCGGTGAGCGCCGCCGAGAGCTCGCCGGCGCTCGGGCTCCGGCGCTTGTTCTCCGCGATGAGCCGGAGCGGCTCGCCCTTCGCGCGGCGCAACGCCTTCGCGACCTGGCCGCGGGGGCCCGCGGGGATCCGCGCGTAGCAGGTGCGGTGCTCGAGGCCGTGGATCTCGCGCCGCTTCGACTCCACGATCGCGGTGAGCACGCCGCTCATGCTGGCTCCTTCGCGCGCTGCGCGGCGCGCTGCCAGTCCGCGAGGGTCGTCTTCGCGCGTCCGGCGTCGATCGCGGCGCGGGCCTCCTCGGCGCACGCGCGCAGATCGTCGCCGCGCACCAGCGCGAGCGCCGCCGCCGCGTTCAGCACCACGGCGTCGAGCGCGGGGTGACCGCGGCCGTCGAGGAGCGCGACGATCGCCGAGGCGTTCTCCGCCGCATCACCGCCGCGCAGGCCGTCGAGCGAGCTGCGCGCCAGGCCGAAGTCCTCGGGCGAGATCACGCGCTCGGTGACCCTACCGCCGTCGAGCACGCTCACGCGCGTCGCCGCGGCAGGGCTCAGCTCGTCGAGCCCGTCCTCGCTGCGCACCACCCACGCGCGCCGCACGCCGAGCCTTCCCAGCGCGGCGGCCAGCACCGGGCGGAGCGCGTCGTCGTAGACGCCCACCAGCTGGTGGGTGGCGCGCGCCGGATTCACCAGCGGACCGAGCGCGTTGAAGATGGTGCGGAGGCCGAGCTCGCGCCGCGCCTGCGCGGCGTGACGGAGCGCAGGGTGATGCGCGGGCGCCATGAGGAACGCGATCCTCGCCGCGCGGAGCACCTCGTGCTGGCGCCCGGGCTCGACGTCGATGGGGATGCCGAGCGCGGCCACCACGTCCGCGCTTCCGCAGCGGCTCGAGACCGAGCGGTTGCCGTGCTTCGCGACGTGCGGCCCGCACGCGGCCACGACGATGGCGGCGGCGGTCGAGACGTTGAGCGTGTGCGCGCCGTCGCCTCCGGTCCCGCAGGTGTCGACGACCTCGTCCAGCCCGTGCTCGACGCTGCTCATCACGGCGAGCAGCGCCTGCGCGGCGGCGACGATGAGCTCCGCGCTCTCGCCCTGGAGACGCAGCGCGGTGGCGAACGCGCCGATCTGCACCGGCGTCCACGCGCCCTCGAGGATGGCGACGAAGGCGTCGCGCACGCCCGCCGGACCGAGCGCGCCCCGCTCGAGCAGCGCGAAGATCTCCGGGAAGGAGACGAGCCCGTCAGGCATCGGGCCGCCGCGCTCCCAGCGAGCGCACCCAGTTCGCGAGCAGCGCCTTGCCGTGCGTGGTGAGGATGCTCTCGGGATGGAACTGCACGCCCTCGATCGGGCGCTCGCGATGACGGACGCCCATGATCTCTCCCTCGGCGGTCCAGGCGGTGATCTCGAGGCACGCGGGCAGCGTGGGCCGATCGACGATCAGCGAGTGATAGCGCGTGGCCTCGAACGGGGAGGGGAGCCCCGCGAAGACGCCGCCGCCCTCGTGGAGGATGGGGGAGGTGCGGCCGTGCATGAGCCGCCCGGCGCGCACCACCTGACCGCCGAAGGCCTGCCCGATCGCCTGGTGCCCCAGGCACACGCCGAGCACCGGCACCTGCGTGGTCGCGACCGCCTCGAGCGAGACGCCCGCCTCGTTCGGCGTGCAAGGCCCAGGCGAGACGAGCACGCCGTCGACGTTGCTGGCCGCGATCCCCGCGACGTCGATGGCGTCGTTCTTCACCACGTGCGAGGTCGCGCCGAGCTCGCCCAGGTACTGGACGATGTTGAACGTGAACGAGTCGTAGTTGTCGATGACGAGGACGCGCAAGGAGACCGGAGCTTACCGCCCCGCCTTCACCGCGGCGACCGTGGCGAGCGCGCGCCGCTCGATCGCGGCCTGCGCCTCGATCGACGCGAGCATCTTCTCCGGATCGCCGCCGCGCACCGCCTCCTCGTAGCGCGGCATCTCGGCCTTGCGATCGCGGAGGATGCCGAGCAGCTCGTCGCGCTTGGCGCGGCCCCACTCGCTCTTCACTGTCGTGCTCTCCGCGACGCGCAGCGCCTCGTCGACCGCGGGCCGGGCGCGTGCGGTCACGGCATCGGCGGCGGCATCCGCTTCACCCTTGCCGGTCGCGGTGTCGGCCTCGCGCATCGCCCGTGAAGCGCGGACGTCGAGCGCAACGATGCTCTCGAGCGCGGCCTTGTCCTCGTCGCGCAGCGTGGCCTCGTCGGGCGGCGCCGCCTTCGTGCAGGCCGCGGCCAGGAGGAGGAGGACCGCCGCGACCCGGTGGCGGCCGATCACGCGGCCAGCGCCCCGCGAAGGAGCTTCCGGAGGCGCGCGCGATCGACCGTGTCCGCGCCCACGATCCGCAGCGCCTCGCGATTGCCTCGCCGCCATACGCGCCGGGTCCACGCCCAGAGCATGACGCCGCCCACCGAGAGCTCCAGCGGATAGGTGAGCGTCGCGCTCTCGGGCTCCAGGATGCGGCGAACTTGCAGGCCGCTCGCAGAGACGTCGAGCAGCTCCACCACGTGGGGGATCCCCTCGATGTATTTGTTCGCGAACGTGCCCGCGAATCGAGCGCGCCCATCCATCCGGCGGTCCTTGAGCATGCTGACACTGTACGCACATGTGTGCAGGGACGGCCAAGGGACAGGGAAAGCCCGACGAAACACGCGTCCAAAGGTCGGGGGCGGGTCTGCGGTTCAATGGCAGGCGCCCGTGGCGCAGCTTGTTGCGCCTTTCGCCGCAAAACACTAACGTGACGCGCGTTTCACGAAGCACGGACAACTTCACGTTCGTTTCCGCAGGTCTGAGGGCTCGATGGCCGAAGAGAAGAAGCCGAAGATCGATCTGAAAGCGCGTCTGGGTAAGGGCGCCGCTACGCCGCCGCCCCCTCAGGCGGGCGCCGCGGGGATCCCCGTGCCCGCGGTCCCGACGTCGGGAGTCGCCGCGCCGCCGCCGTCCGCCAGCGGGCGCCCGGCGCCGGCTCCTGCCGGTAGCGGCGGCCTGCCGATGCCTCCGGGCATCCCGGTCGGTCCGCCGCCGCAATTCGGCAAGCCGTCGCACGTGGCGATGGATCCGAGCAACCCGCTCGCGGCCGCGGCGACGCCGTACCGCGCGCCGGCCCCGCCACCGCCGCCTCAGCCGCAGCGCATCGAGGTCGACGAGATGGCCGTGCACGAGGCCCGCAAGGGCGCGCGCAAGCAGGGCCTCATGGCGGGCCTGGTGGGCGCGCTCGTGCTCGGCGCCATCGGCTACATCGCCGGCGGCGCGATCGAGGCGAGCAAGGGCCGCGCGAAGTCGGTGGGTGACGCGAAATCGCTCGCCACCGACGTCGCGAAGTCCCGCGACCAGCTCAAGCTGATCGCCGACAAGGTCGAGGCCGGCAAGAACAGCCTCCTCAAGGACAAGAAGTTCCCCGACACGCTCGCGAAGGAGCTCGGCGGCATCAACGTCGACTTCGACGGCAACAAGCTCGCCGGCGTGCGCTTCAGTGGCTTCCCGCAGGATGTCACGTCCACGCTCATCGAGTACATCACGCTCGTGCAGACGCTGAACGATCGCAAGACGGCCATCGTCGGCCTCCTCTCGCGCCTCCAGAAGCCGATCACCGAGCAGCTCACCGCGGGCCAGAAGACGAACATCCAGTACGTCGTCTTCTTCGGTCGCCAGGATCCGTCGAAGAACCCCTTCGCGATGCTCGCGCCGCTCACCAAGCCGATCGAGGCGGCCAACCCCACCGCGATCGCGCTCCCCGCGGAGTTCACCGCGGTCGATCCGCTGACGCGCCAGAACATCTCGGCGCCGAAGTACACGACCGGTAATCTCGACAAGGCCTCGGCGGTCTACGTGCTCCCGAAGTCGATCGAGGCTGCGTGCCCGAGCGAGACCGCAGGCTCGATCGCGCAGCTGGGTAGCCAGCTGAGCCGCGTCCTCACCGACATCAAGGGTGAGACCGCGCCAAGCGGCGGCGACGTCGTGACCGAGACCAAGCCCGGCCTCACCGAGAAGGCCGACAAGCTCGTCACCGGGCTCAACCGCGTTCAGTAGCGCAGCGATCCGGAGAGAAGCCCCACACCAGGTCCGTGCGTGTCTCGCCGTCGATGCCGGCGGCGACGCGCACGTAGCCTCGTGACACCAGCGCGCTCGCTCGCAGGGCGCGCGAGACCACGCGCCCGCGGCCGAGGACGGCGCGCAGGCGATTGCCGATCGAGGGGGGCTCGATCACGCTCGGCAGCACCACCACCAGCACGTCGGGACCGAGCGACTCGGGGTCGGGGAGGGCGCGCGCCACCGCCGCGACGTCGCTGACGTCCGCGGGTCCGAGCGCCACCGCGCGCGCCTCGGCCTCGGGCAGGAAGGTGGCGCCGAGCGGTGCGATGAAGCGCCCGCGCGCGTGAGGGGCCGCCGGGCCCACGAGCCGCAGGGTCTTCACTCGCGGAGGCTTCGGTCCGTGATCCGGCGAGGCGGACGTGGCGCTCATGCGATCACGGCGTGGACGCTTCGGCGGGCGGCGCGAGATCGGGCTCGGCGCGGACGATCTCGACCTTGACCACGCGGGTCTCGTCGGCCTCGCGGACGATGAGGTCGTAGCCGTCGAGCGAGAGGGTGGCGCCTACCTCGGGCACGCGGCCCGCGCGATGGACGATGAGGCCGCCGAGCGATTCGAAGGCGCCGTCTTCGGGGAGCTTCTGGCCGAGGTGCAGCTCGAGATCGCCGAGCGGGATGGCGGCGTCGGCGACGAAGCGGCCCTCGGCCAGCTTCTGGATCAGGGTGGCCTCCTCGGTATCGTACTCGTCGCGGATCTCGCCGACGATCTCCTCGATGATGTCCTCGAGGGTGACGATGCCGCCGGTCCCGCCGAACTCGTCGGTCACCACCGCGAGGTGGAGTCGCTTGCTCCGCATCTCGCGGAGCACGCTGAGCGCCGGTTGCGTCTCGGTGAGGAACAGGACCGGCTTGCGGATCAGCTCCTCGAGCTTCGTCTCCGCCATCTTGCCGGCGCCCACCACCTCGAACAGGTCCTTCACGTAGAGGAGGCCCACCACGTTGTCGAGCGCCTCACGGTACACGGGATAGCGCGAGTGACCGTCGGCGCGGACGTGCTCGAGCACGTCGGTCAGCGGCGTCGAGGCCTCGATGCTCGAGACGCGTCGGCGCGGGATCATGACCTCCTTCGCGGTGAGGTGCTTGAAGTCGAGGACGTTGCGGATCATCGTCGCCGGCTCGGACTCCAGCGCGCCGGTCTTCTCGCCCTGGTCGACCAGCCACTCGACCTCGGTCGCGGTGAGGCGGGCATCGGACGCGGTGTACGTCTCCGGGACCTTGTTGCCGATCCAGTGCCCCAGCGCGGCCAGCGGGGCGGCGACGGGTAGCACCGCCCACTCCAGGGGCTTGAGGAAGCGGAGCGACAGGCGGCCGAACTGCTCGGGCCGCCGCCGCGCGATCGTCGAGAGGATCTCCGCGAGCGTCGCGTAGGTGAGGACGGCGATGGCGACCGCGGCGATCGAGGCGTTGGGCGGGCCGAAGGCCTCATCGAGCGAGCGGGCCAGGGTGACCGACGCGATGCTCAGCGCCACCACCCGCGCTACCAGCCAGCGCGAGAGGACGCTCATGCGGTCGCTGGCAAAGCGCGCGAACGTGGCGTCGGCGTTCTCCTCGACGAGCGCCTGAAGGCGCGCCTCGGGGAGCGAGTTCAGCGCCGCGTCGGCGCTGGCGAAGACTGACCCGACAGCGGCCACGGCGCAGGCCAGGGCGATCGGTCCGAGAGGAATGCTCAATTCACCAGTTGCTCCGCGTCGCTCGCCCGCTGCACGGGGTCGAGCCCCGTGGCGCGCCCCCCGACTGCCGACATGAACGGTAGCGTGGGCACCGCGGCCATTCAAGCCGCCGGACTGCGGCGTGGTGACGCGCCGGCGGGAGCGTCCCTGAAAGGCGCGGGAAGTCCTCAAGGTTGTTCGCAACTTCGGGATCTCGTGGCCGACCGGGCGCGCATGGATGTCCCGTCGAACCCGCGCGCCGCGAGCTCTTCCGCAACCCCGCCGACCCCTGGCGCGGCGACGCGGCCCGCTGCGGGCGGTCGGCCGCCTCCCGGGCCGCGGGCGTTCGCGAAGATGCTTTCCGCCTCCCGTTGCAAGACGGCAGCGTGGGGGCATGGCGCGCCAGCGCTCGCATCTCCCGCCGGCCCGGGGCTCGTCCGTCCCGCGGCGCCGCGCGCGCCCGCGGGCGAGCCGAAGGAGAACGCGCTCGGCGAGAAGGTGGCCCTGCAGGAAGGCAAGGAGCGCGGCGGCGAAGGCGACGGGGAGAGCCCCGGCGGCGAACGCGGCGACGCGCGCGAGCTCGATCTGCTCGATCCTTGCCTCCGGCATGCCGCGTCACTCGCGCCGCCGGTGATGCCGCTCGCCGCGGCGTCCGCGGCGTCCGCCGAGGCGCCGCTCCGCGCCCGCTCGCTCGAGGAGCTCCTGCCGGCGCTGGTGCGTCGCATCGCGTGGGCCGGGGACAAGCACAGCGGCTCGGTTCGCCTCGAGCTAGGCGCGGGCGCGTACGCGGGCACCACGGTGGTGGTCCACGCGGACGGCGGGCGCGTGCGCGTCGAGATCAGCGGGCAGGAAGGCCCCGATCTCGACCGCCTGCGTACGCGGCTCGACCGCCGCCTCCGCGGTCACGGGCTCGACGTGGAGAGCGTCGTCTGAGGGGCGGCCAGGCTCGCCACCGAGGGGTTCGAGCGCCGGCGCCAGATGAAGCCATCCAGCACGTAGTGCGTGAGCTGCGGCAGCGCGAGGAGCGGCACGATCAGCAGCTTCAGCCCGCCGACCTCCCACGGCTCGCCGAAGAGCGCGCCGCGATCATGCCAGACCGCGCGATCCCACACCAGCTCCTCGGCGAACGCGATCAGCCACAGCACGCCGAGGAACGGCACCACGCTGCGCGTCAGGCGCGCGGCCAGGGAGGGCGTGCCTTGGGCCTTCGCGCGCGCGCGGGCATGCACGAAGATCAGCGCGAAGTACGGGATCCCGTGCATGAAGACGTTCGTGACCGTGAACGCGTAGTCCGAGTCGAACGCGACGATCCCGACGTACCAGGACGCGGCGGTGGTCACGACGACCACGTCCTTGCCCGGGTTCGGCGTGCCGCGCGCCCAGAGCAGCATGGCGCGCAGCGCGTACGCCGCGAGCGCTGCCACGTAGACCACGGTCGCCGCGGGCATCACGAACCCGGGCAGCGCGACGATGTCGTGCGTGAAGAACCACGAGAAGTGGCGCGGCAGGTGGGTATGCCAGTGGAGCAGGGGCCAGAGCGTCGCGGCGTAGATGGCGGCGGTGTCGATGACGCGCCCGGCGCGGCTGGTCTCGCCGGCGCGCGACCGGTAGAGCGAGACCCACCCGTACTGCTGGCGCACGAAGTGGAAGATCGCGAGGTACGCGAGCGCGCGCCAGAACGCGAGGTCGCCCAGCGACAGGAGCAGGACGCTCGCGACGAGGCCGATCAGCGGGGCGAGCACGAGGAGCCTCGGGCGCGCGAGACGCTCCGCGGGATCGAGGTAGGTCCGGAAGATCGTCGACCAGACGTGCGCCACGTCGCACAGGACGATGGCCGGCACCCAAGCCCAGAGAGGAGTCTCTCCTTGCAGGACCCCGGTGAGCGCGCCGATCCCGAGCGCGCCGAACGAGACCAGCGCCGCGCCGACGAACACGGCGAGATCGACGTTGCGCGAGAAGAGCCAGGCCGTCTTCACGCCGCTCAGCCCGTCTCAGTCACACGCGTTCTGGTTGTCGCGGAAGTGGGTCAACATCCCGGCCGCCCGCGTCTTGAAGAAGAGCCAGTCGTGCGGGTTGGGGGTGGCGACCGGGACCTTGACGCGAACGTGGTCGTAGCCCTTGGCGAGCAGCGCCGCGGCCATCGCGTCGACGTCGCCCGTGTTGTCGGGGGCCTTGTCGGTGGAGTCGAGGTAAAAACGCACCGGGAGCTTGGGGCTCGTGGTCTGCGCGCGGGTGATGAGCGCGTTGCCGTTCCACCAGTACGAGCCGCTCTGCGCGCCGACCCAGCCCCACACGGCCGGCCGCTCGAACGCGGCGTAGGTGGAGACGAGGCCGCCCAGGGACACGCCGCTCAGGCCGCGCGCCTCCTGCTTGCTGCACACGCGGTACGCGCCCTTCACCGCGGGCCACAGATCGTTCGCCAGGAAGTCGACGTAGGCCGCGCCCTTCGATCCGCCGAAGCCAAACGAGTACTCGTCGACGCGCTGCTGCACCACCGCGCTCGCGAGCGATGCGAAGACCAGCACCGCGGAGAGGGCTGGGGTCGCGGTGTAGACGCCGTCCGCGATGCCCGCGTAGTCGCCGCGCGTGAGGGTCTCGTTGCCGTCGCTGAACACGATGGTGGGCAGGTTCGCGCAGGTGCCGTCGTCGTACTTGGGGGGAAAGTACACGTAGACCTTGCGGTCGTTGCCGAGCATCGTGGCGCGCACGTCGCCGTGGACCACGAGACGGCCCTTCGTGATGGGCAGCTTGCTCGGGTGGACGATGCCGGCCATCTGACCGGCGTTGAACTCGGTGATCGCGCCGCGGTAGACGCCGTCCCAAACGACGTTGCGAGCGAGCGGATCCTCGACGTAGCCCGCGTCGTCCGCGCCCGAGAGGAGCTTGTACGAGTGGCTGCCGTTGATGGTGAAAGTGTCCGCCACGTGGAGATCGGTGTCGGCGATCGCGGTGAGCGGTAGGCCCAGCGTCTTGTCCCAGTCCACGAACGAGCCGACCACCGACCAGGGGCCGTTCGGCGGCGCGCCGCGCGCGAGGAAGACGCTGCGGCCCGTCTTGCGATCCTCGAGCGGCGTCCCGCCCTGCGCAGCCACGTCGGCGAGGAACGTGTCGATCCGCGCGGCGCGCGCGGCGCCCACCAGACCGACGAGGTCGTTCTTCAGAGCATCGTAGAGCGCGGCGGGCGCGGTGCGCGCCTCGGCGTCGCGCGTGCAGGGGGCGGGGGCCGCGTCGGGGCCGGCGTCGAGCGGCGCGTCGGCGGCCTGATCGCGCGCCGCGTCGAGAGCGGCCTGGTCGGGGGTGGTCGCGGCGTCGCCCGGTGCGCCGCTGGTCCCGCTGGTCCCGCTGCTGCCGGCCTCGGTGCCCGCAGGGGTGGCGGCGTCATCGCTCGAGCCGCACGCCGCGGCGAGGGCGACGAGCGAGAGCACGACGGTGGAGGCGGCGAACGTTCGGGGATAGACGGATCGCACGTGGATACCGCGATGCTAGCGCGGCTTTCTACGTCGGTGTAGCGCGGACCGCCGCGAGCGCCTCGTCGGCCGCGCGGATCCCGTGCTGGAAGGCCTCCTCGAAGAGCGAGACTCCGCTGAGATCGGTGTGGGCGAAGTGAACACCCTGGACCTCCTTCTGCGCCGCCGCGCGCGCGCCACCGAACACGAAGCCCGGCGAGGGACGGACCATCGCGTGGCCCCAGCGCACCACGTCGAGCCGGGTGGTGAGCGCGCGGATGTCGGGGTGCGCGATCTCGAGGTCGGTGAGCGCGACGTCGGCCCACTCGTCGCGGCCCGCCGCGTACAGGCGCTTGCGGCCGGCGCGCGGATCCTCATCGCAGAGCGGATAGTAGTACGTGAGCACGGTCGGCCCGTGATCGCGCCCCGTCTGGTGGGTCGCGCAGACGTACCCCAGCGAGGGGCTGTCGCGCAGCACGTTGTCCCAGGCCATCGCGCGCTCGGCGCGGCCGCGGCCCTTTGGCCGGGCGGAGAGCGTGAGGTTCGCCACCATCCACGCGCCGTATTCGAACGCCGCGAGGTGCGGCGGCGGCGCGTCGCGGTAGGGGCGAACCACCGCCCTCGCCACGAACTGCGGCGCCGCGAAGATCACCTGCTGCGCGCGGATCCCCACCGCGGCCGGCGGCGCGCCGATGGCGGTGACCTCGATGTGGCTCCGGCCGGTCGCTGCGTCGCGGCCGGGCGCGATGTCGGCCACCGCGAGGCCGAGACGCAGCTTCGCGCGGACCTTCTCCTGCAGCTTGTTCACGAGCCAGCCGTTGCCGGCG
>JAYTBL010000421.1:0-1610 GCA_043736975.1 Polyangiaceae bacterium | reverse complement strand
TGCGCGCGCGCTGCCAGAGCTGGGTGGCCATGGTCGCGCAGACGCCCGACGCGTGCCCGCTGCTCTTCGAGGGCGTCGCCACGCGCGGGCGCAACATGACGTGCCTCGCCGTCGCGGGGAAGGATCCGCGCCTGTGCGCTGGCGAGCCGCGCACCGCGACGCGCGCCACCTGCGAGGCGCTGGCGTCGGGTGAGCAGGCGCGCTGCGATGCGCTCGTGGCCGCGGATCGGCCAGGCTGCAAGCGCGAGCTCGCGCGCTGGCGCTCCCTCCTGGCGACGCCGCTGACCGGGATGCCGAAGCTCCCGACGCCGCGCGGCAAGCTGTCGGTGAGGGGCGACTCCGGCACGCCCGACCCGGGGACGCCCGAGGCCGATCTCGCGAGCGAGCTCGCGCGCGGCGGCGTGGTGGTCACGTCACGCGAGCGCTCGCGCGTGGAGATCGGGATGATCGGCGAGAGCGAGACATCGCGCATCGCGCCTTCACCGAACCGCCGCGCGCGCCTCGGGCTGGCGGTGCTGGTCGAGCCAGGCGCTGCCCCCAAGGATCCGCAGAAGCCGCTGCTCGAGCGGCTCGAGCTCGAGATCCCGGGCGAGGCTACGCTCGTCTATCCTGGCGTGCGCTGCGACTGCCTTGTGACGACGGCGCGCGTCGACCGGACACGCGGCGGCGAGATCGCGCTCGCCATCCAGGGCACGATCAGCGCGGGTACGCGGAGCTACAAGCTCGACGTCGAGCTGACGACGTTCGTGCGCGACGTCGTGAGCGAGCAGAGCGTGATGGGCGCCGGTGGCGGAGCCGGGAGAGTGCTCCCGATCGTGCACCCGACGCTCGGACCCGACGCAGGCCGCTGAGCGCACTCAGACGCGCGCTCAGACGCGCGCTCAGACGCCAATGAACAGGCGGTGCGCGAAGTTCCGCTCGAGGCGGGCGCGGAGCACCTTGTCGGCGGCGAGCTCGATGTCGTACTCGATGCGCTTGAACTCGAAGCGCTTCTTCTCGGTGTCGAAGGCGACGTAGCTCGCGCGGTTGTCGAAGTCGCGCGGCTGACCGACCGATCCGACCGACACGATGTACTTCTTGTCGGGGGCGAGCTCGAAGTCGGTCGCAGGCATCTCCTCGACGCTGCTCCTGGTCAGCGCGAACACCTTGCAGAGATGCGAGTGCCCGATGAGCGTGATGTGACCGAGCTTGTCCCACAGGGGAAGGCACTCGCGCGCCTGCTCGGGGGCGAAGATGTACTCGAACTCCTCGAGGCGCACGGGCGAGCCGTGGCACAGGAGCACGTCACCCTCGTCGACCTTGTGCTGGTAGGGCAGCTGCTTCAGCCACGCCATGTTCTCGGTGGAGATCATCGCTGCGTGGACGTCGAGCGCGTGGCGCGCGGCCTCGTAGTAGTACGAGTAGTCCATCCGTCCCGAGACCGCGGCGTCGTGGTTGCCGAGGATCGTGACCTTCGCGACCTCGCGCACGAGGTCGGCGCATTCGTTCGGCGAGCCGCCGTACCCCACGGTGTCTCCGAGGCAGTAGTAGACGTCGATGTTCTCCCTGCCAAACGCCTCGAGCACCGCAGAGAGGGCTTCGAGGTTCGCATGGATGTCGCTGAAGACACC
>JAYTBL010000420.1:0-4350 GCA_043736975.1 Polyangiaceae bacterium | reverse complement strand
CTCGTTCTCCATGCTCGCGGCGGTCTCGTGCACGCGCGCGACCGATCCGCCGAACCCGCAGATGCCCGCCGGGCCGAGCGCGGCTCCGGCGATCGGCGCGGACGCCGCGCCGCCGCCGCCGCCTTCCTCGCTGGTGCGGTTCGTGGGGCGCTTCGACACCAGCGATCCCGCGGGCGCGCGCTTCGCTTGGCCGGGGAGCACCATCGTCGGACGCTTCAAGGGGACCGGCATCTCGGTGCGCCTGAAGGACGAAGGAAAGAACTTCTTCCAGGTGCTCGTCGACGGCGAGCCCAAGGCCGTGCTCCACGCCGACGCCCACAAGGAGATCTATCCGATCGCCCAAGGGCTCCCCGAGGGCGTCCACGACGTGGCCATCTACCGGCGCACCGAGCCCAAGCTCGGCGAGACCACGTTCCTGGGCTTCGAAACCGCGGGCACGCTTCTACCGCCGGCGCCACCTCCCGAGCGCCGCATCGAGCTCATCGGGGACTCGATCACCGCGGGCTACGGCAACGAGGGACCGAACGCCACCTGCACCTTCAATCCCGCCGAGGAGAACCAGTACCAGACCTACGGCGCCATCACCGCGCGCGCGCTGAACGCCGAGCACGTCACCATCGCCTGGTCGGCGCAGACCATCGGTCAGATGACCGAGTACTTCGAGCGCACGCTCCCGGCGCGCCCCGACAGCGCGTGGGACTTCAGGGCGTGGGTCCCGCAGGTCGTGGTGCTCAACGTGGGCACCAACAACTTCGCGACCTACGACCCCACCGAGGTGCGCTACGTGCGCATCTACAGCGCGCTTTTCGATCGCGTGCGCAAGGTCTACCCCGACGCGTTCATCGTCTGCCTGCTCGGCCCGATGCTCACCGACATCTATCCGCCGGGGAAGAAGAACCTCACGCTCGCGCGCCGGTACATGCAGGCCACCATGGCGAAGATCAAGGACTCGGGCGAGAAGAACTTCGAGTACGTCGAGCTGCCCGAGCAGAACCACGCCAACGGTCTCGGCTGCGGGTTCCACCCCAGCATGAAGACCCACAAGCTCATGTCCGATCGCCTGACGCAGATCATCCGCGAGAAGCTCGGGTGGTGAGCGACGCTGCGTGCATCTTCTGCAAGATCCTGCGCGGTGAGCTGCCGTCGCACGTCGTGCTCGACGACGACGAGTGCCTCGCCTTCCTCGATCGCACGCCGCTCTTCCACGGTCACGTGCTGGTGGTGCCGCGCGCGCACGTGGTGACGCTCCCGGAGCTGGCGGGGGCGGCGGTGGGCCCGCTCTTCCAGCGCGTGCAGCGGATCGCGGCGGCGCTGCCGGTGGCGCTGGGCGCGCAGGGCACGTTCGTGGCGCTGAACAACGTGGTGAGCCAGAGCGTCCCGCACCTGCACGTCCACGTGGTGCCACGCACCAAGGGCGACGGCCTCAAGGGCTTCTTCTGGCCGCGCAAGAAATACGCCGGGGACGAGGAGATGATGGCGATCGCGCAGCGGATCCGCGCGGTCCTCTCGACCTCCGCCACCTGATTCGAGGCCGCCCACGCGGGCCGTGCGCCCAGCAGCTGCTGAGCTTTGGTCCCCCTTCTGCTCTTTTTTTGAGCTCGTTGAAATCCGGATCGGAAGATTCGACGAATCCTCGACAAGCATTCGACGCCGCAAAGTGCGGGAGCTCCACCAAGAGGACATAATTATGCGTATTTACCGTCAAATCCTTACAGTTTTCGCGCTCGCCATGCCCGTCGTAGCCATCGCATGCAGCGACGACGACACCCCGGCCACCCCCGGCGGCAGCTCCGGCAGCTCGGGCGGCACCTCCGGCACCTCGGGTACCTCGGGCGGCACCTCGGGCACCTCCGGCTCGTCGGGTGACGCGCAGGCGGCGAAGGACATCATCGACACCGCGGTCGGCGCCGGCAACTTCAAGCTCCTCGCGAAAGCGCTCACCAAGGCCGAGCTGATCAACACGCTCAAGGGGCCGGGTCCCTTCACTGTGCTCGCGCCGGACGACGCCGCTTTCGCGAACTCGGGCATCACCGAAGCGGCCATCGACTCGCTGAGCAAGGAAGCTCTGACGGGCATCCTCACCTATCACGTCATCGGCGCGAGCGCGGACGCCAAGGCCGTCGGCGGTCTCACGAACTCGGAGACCCTCGCCCCGAGCGGGATCGGCGCCGGCAAGCTCCGCGTCCGCATCGCCGCGGGAACGAACGAGATCCGCATCTTCCCGACCGTCGATCTCTCCAACCCCGCGACGAAGGCCCCGGGCGCTCCGGCCGTGGACCCCGGCGCGAAGGTCACGACGCCGGACATCAAGGCCTCGAACGGCATCATCCACGTCCTCGACCGCGTGCTCACGCCGCCGAGCAACGACATCGTCGGCGCCGCGCAGAAGTACACGCTCCTCGACAGCTTGGTCACGACGCTGCTCACGAACCCTGGCGGCGACATGCCCACGCTGGTCACCACACTCGGCACCGTCGGCCCTTTCACCGTCTTCGCACCGACGAACGACGCCTTGACGGCCGCTGGCTCCGTAATCGCGGGGCTCACGCAGCCCCAGATCCGCACGGTGCTGCTCTATCACGTGGTCCCCTCGGCCTTCGCGACGTCGGGTGACGTGGCGAAGGCGACGGCGGCGACGGCGCTTCCGACGGCAGCCGGCGCGGGAAAGACCCTCGGCGTCAACCCCGGCGCCACGCCGACCATCAAGGACTCGACGGCCACCGGGGCTGGCCTCGTGGCGACCGACATCGTGACGAAGAACGGCATCGTTCACGTCATCGACAAGGTCCTCGTCCCCGCACTCTGATCGCATAACGCGACACGAAGACTGACGAAGCGCGACGTCGCCGGTCACGGTGGCGTCGCGCTTTCATGCGTCCACTGGGTGGCGGTCGCGGCGACAGTCACCTCGAGCTTGCCCTCGGTGGAGCCCGACGCGATCACCAGCGGGGCCACGGTCAGCCCTGCGGCGAGACCGGCGACCGCGATGGCGACAGCATCGGTCGTGCTCGTCTTGCGGGTGCTGCGGATCGGGATCTCCAGCGATGAGCTGGACTCGCGAACCCGAGGTGAGTCCTCTTCACTTCATGTTCAAATCGACCGGGTCTCGAGAGGTCGACGACGAGAACCGATTCATCGCGGAGAGTGTGCCCGTGGGCAGTCGTCGCGTCAGGGCGCTTGCGCGCACCGGAGCCCGACGGTGCTGACGCGAGTCGTCGGTTCGCCGCTCCCGCGGAACGTGGGCCGCAAGTCCGTCTCGTTGCTTGAGTAGTTGCCGCCCCGGATCCTTCGGGCGGCGTCACCTGCTCGCCGCCGGATCTGCGATGAATGCGCGGTGGTGAGGCCATTGGTTCGAGCGCTTTACATGCTCGATTCGAGCGGATAATTTGCTCGTATGGCGTTCGATGGCAGCTCGCTCGAGGAAGCTCTCGCCACCCTCGGGAGGTTCTGGAGAGCCGGCGGGCACTCTTCGAGGTGGTCGCCATCGGAGGAGGTAGCCTGCTCCTTCTCGGTGTCATCCAGCGACCGACGAAGGATCTCGACATCCTCGCCCTCCTCGAGCCGAGCGGGATGGTCACGGCACAGCCGATTCCGGAGGTGCTTCGGCAGGCCGCGGCGGACGTCGCTGCGACCCTCGGCCTGGCGCCTGATTGGCTCAACGGCGGTCCGACCCAGCTGCTCGAATTCGGTCTGCCCGACGGCTTCTCGTCCCGCATGTCGAGGAGAGACTTCGGCGGGCTCATCGTCCACCTCGCGGGGCGACGAGATCAGATCTGTTTCAAGTTCTACGCGGCCGTCGATCAGGGGCCACGCAGCAAGCACGTCCAGGACCTGCGAAAGCTCGCGCCGTCTCACGAGGAGCTTCTCGACGCGGCACGCTGGGCGCGGACGCATGATCCTTCGGAGGGCTTCCGTGTCATCTGCATCGAAGCGCTGACCGCCTTTGGCGTCGGACCTCTCGATGACGTCTAAGGTACTTCGCGACGACCTGGCGGCTCTCGCGTGGAGCCTGTGGGCAGAGCTCGGTGTCTCCGGTTGGGCACGCCACCACCAGAGCTGGTTCGTCGACCCGGAGCCGCTGATCGTTTTCACGGCCTGGCTCGGCGACACCGATGCGCGTCTTCGCGACGAGACGACGGATTGGTGTGTCTCGTTCGGTTCGTGGGTCTCCGCGACACGCCTCGCGAACTTGCTGGAGACCGCGAGCGAGGATACGCGACGGACGTTCGGCGAGCTCGCCGCCACGGTGGCGAACCATTCGACGGTCCGTTGGCGCGGCGCAACCGAGACACGAACCTTCACGCCCACGAAGCGCTCACGCCTCGAATCGTTCGAGCCACCAGCCGCCGT
>JAYTBL010000419.1:0-1610 GCA_043736975.1 Polyangiaceae bacterium | reverse complement strand
AGGTAGCGCTTCATGACTCCTCGAGAGAAAGCGCGTGATCCTTGTCGAGCACGCGCGAGCGGACGACGCGGCCCGAGGGCTTGAGAAGGACGGGGATGGTGCCGCCGGTGTCGCCGTCCGCGCCGGCGACGGCACCGATGCTGACCTCGACCAGGCCGCGGCGGACCAGCAGCGTGATGGCGGCGCCCTTGGCGACGTCGGGGACGAGCGCCTCGGCGGTGACGGTGAAGTCGATGGGCACCGTGATGCGCGCGAGCACGTCGCCCTGCGCCATGAAGGCGACGGCCGCCGTGACGGTGACGGTGCCGGCGCGGCGCGGCATGACGGGGAGGTCGACGGTGACGCGGTCGTAGCCGTCCGGGACCGCCAGCGCGATGGCGCGCACCGTCGCGATCGTGGCGCCGCGCGGGATGCGCACGGGATCGATGGCGTCGCGCACCAGCTTGTCGACGTCGGTGGTGGCGAGGCGCCTGCCCTTGCGGGCGACGCGGAACTGCGCGGGCAGCTTGGGCACGGCCGGGGCGCCGGCGGCGGTGAGCGCGCGCGCCACCTCGTCACGATCGATGGTGCGCGTCATCCCGAGCGCGGGGGTGGGGCCGAGATCGACGTCGGGCATCGAGGTGCCAGTGACGCCCAGATCGTGGAAGTGGACGTGGGCGGTGGTGATCTCGATGGTCCGCGGCGCCGCCGCTGCGGGCGCGGCGAGGCCGGCGCGGGGCGCGAGGACCACCGCGACGAGGGCCGCGAGCAGCGAGAGGTGCCTCATTGGATCTCGGTCGCCTTGCGGAGCATCTCGTCGGCGGCGGAGATGACCTTGGAGTTGATCTCGTACGCGCGCTGCGTTCGGATGAGGCCGATCATCTCGTTGACCACCTCGACGTTGGAGCCCTCGAGCGCGCCCTGGAGGATGGTGCCGCGCCCGTCGGTGCCGGGGTTGCCGGTGGTGGGCTCGCCGCTCGCGCCGCTGGCGGAGTACAGGTTGTGGCCGACGCCCTCGAGCCCGTTGGGGTTGGGGAAGGTGACGATCTGCAGCTGGCCGAGCGAGGTGGGGGTGCGCTGCCCAGGCGTGAGAGCGCTGACGTTTCCGTCGGCGGAGATCGAGATCGAGGTCGCGTCGGGCGGCACGGTGATGGCGGGCTGGACCGCGAGGCCGTCGCTGGTGACGAGGCGGCCCTGCGCGTCGACCTTGAGCGCGCCGGCGCGCGTGTAGCCGACCTCGCCCGCGTTGCGCTGCACCGCGAGGAAGCCGTTGCCCTCGATGGCCACGTCGAGCGGGTTGCTGGTCTGCTGGATGGCGCCCTGCGCGAAGGAGCGCGAGGTGGCGACGACGCGCACGCCCGATCCGATCTGCGTGCCCACGGGACCCACGCCGCCCTGGGGGTTCGGCGCCGCGCTCCGCTCGTTCTGGTAGAGCAGGTCCTCGAACTCCGCGTCCTGCCGCTTGTACCCGGTGGTGTTCGAGTTCGCGAGGTTGTTGGCGATGGTGTCGAGCTTGGTCTCTTGCGCGACCATGCCCGTCGCGGCGACTTGCAGAGAACGGAACATGCCATGTCCTCTGCGAAGGTGATGCCAGGCAGAAACGTCATCGCGCTGACGCTCGGGTGCGCGTG
>JAYTBL010000418.1:0-4353 GCA_043736975.1 Polyangiaceae bacterium | reverse complement strand
ACGACCGGACCCCGAACCCAGCATTCATGCTGCACGTCTCGATCGTGGGCAGGGACACCGCCGAGGTCCTCGACGGGCAGGGCCGATCTTCGGACCTCGATTGAAACGTCGTCACGCGTCCCGGGTCGCGCCGAAGCGGAGTCGGCGACATCCTGCGCGCTCGATCAGCGAGGCGGCGTCGGGTCCTTGAGCTCCGGCGTCGCGGTGCCTTCGGTGACCTTCACGAACTTGTTCACCGGTAGGTCGACGAGCTCCTGGATGGTCGGCGGATCGGTCGGCCACTGGATGGTGAGCTTGTCGATCTTCGTGAGCTTGCCGAGGCCGAAGTGCGCGTAGGCAGGGTCGGCGGCGCCGAACGTCCCGCGGCCGCCGCTGATCTCGCGCGTCTGCGTCACGCAGCCCGCGGTGAGCGTCACGCGCGCGCCGATCCCGAGCGCGTTCGATTTCAACCCCTTCAGGGTGACGTGCAGGAAGCTCTGCTGCGAGCCGATCGTGTTCACGAAGACGTGAAGGTGCTCGACGCCGCCGGGCGGCTTGACGCCGTTCGCCTCGACCGATCCCATGAGGATGTCGAGGTCGCCGTCGCCGTCGATGTCGTCGACCGTGAGGCCGTTGGACATCGCCATCGCGGCGAGCATCCCCGAGGCCTTCGTGACGTCCTCGAAGGAGTGATCGGGGCGCTGGTGAAAGAGGTACGCGTGATTCCCCGGGTACGCGCTCTGCTCGATGACGAGATCGAGCAAGCCGTCGTTGTCGAAATCGATCCACGCGGCGCCGTGATCGCCTTCGTTTCCCTGCTCCTCCTTGACGATGTCGCGCTGGATGCCGGTCTCGGTGACCGGAGGGCGCTCGAACGAGAAGCCGCCCGCCGCGCCCGTGTTGCGCAGGATGCGGGAGCGGTCGGCGCTGCTGCGCGGCGCGTCGGCGTGGGTCGTCTCGGCGTTGAAGACGTCGAGGTCACCGTCGTTGTCGTAGTCGGCGCAGGCCGCGGCGAAGGTGTTGCCGCCCTGCCGCCACGGCTCCTCATCGGGGTAGGGCTGGTCGTCCTGATCGAACTTCGATGCCTTCGAGGCGTTCCTGAACGTGCCGTCACCCTTGTTCTGCCAGAGATCGTCGAGACAGAGCGCATAGGTCGAGACCAGGAGATCCGGCCAGCCGTCGTTGTTCCAATCGCAGGAGGTGGCGCCGTAGGTGGGCTTCGGAAAGCTGCCGCTCGGCGAGCCGAGCGCGTCCTTGGTCTCGAGGCCCGCGGCGGCGGTGACGCGCGTGAAGGTGCCGTCGCCGTTCCCCTTGTAGAGCTCGTCCTGGTACGAGGTCGGGTCGGGGTAGTCGGTCATGAACGCCCCGACGAAGAGGTCGACCTTGCCGTCCTTGTCGGCGTCGAGGAACACCGCCGACGAGGTGGTGAGCGGCCAGCGAAGGTTGATCCCCGAGTCGAGCTTGAGGGTGAAGACCCCGCGGCCGTCGTTCAGGTAGAGCTCGTTGGGCGTCGCCACGAACTTCGCGCCGCTCGACGCCTGCGAGTAGCTGCCCTGGAACAGATCGAGGTCGCCGTCGTTGTCGACGTCCGCGAACGCCACCATCAGCGCGGTCTGCTTCACGCCCGGGGTGCGGCTGGTGAGGATCCCGGACGCCGCCGTGGAGTCCACGAAGGTGGTCGATCCGTCCGGCGCGAGGGTGTTGATCCAGAGGTGCTGGAGGCCCGGTGTCACGCCGGTCTCGACGGAGATGAAATCCGGTCGACCGTCGCCGTTGACGTCCCCGAAGGTGACGCGGCGGCCGCGCGCGGCGTCGAGCCCGAGCTTTGCGTAGTCGTCGCTGAAGAAGCCGGCGCCGAGATCGAGATCGCCCAGCCGCGTGACGGTGCCGTCGCAGATCGGCGCTGCGGAGGCGTCGGGCGCCCCGGCGGCCACGGCGTCGCTGCGCGTGCCGCACCCGAAGGCGACGAGGGTACCGAGCGTCAGGAACGACGAGGCGATAGTACGAGCACGGGGCATCGCGGCGGACGCTACCACCGGACGCAAGGCGCGCTCGAGCGCCGGGGCCGCAGGCGATCGAATGAGACTTTACACTGCAAAATGGAGGCGCTGGTCCTCAGCCCTTCGAGTAGTACTTCGGGGCGAAGATCACGCCTACGTCGCGTGGTATCTGCGGACAGACCGGCCCTTCCACTGGTCGCATCACCCCAAGTCATGGTCCACGACCACGTCAACGTCAACGTCTCCACGGTCCTATCGGCCCAAGTCCTGCTCGGAATCTGGCCGTACTTCTGCCGGGCGGTACGAGCTGACATCGCCGACAGAGGCGCGCCGGCGGCGCGCACGCCGCACGGACTCGTTCTCTCATGGTAGAGCGTGGAACATGAGATACCTCGCGCTCTGCCTCTTGCTCCTCGTCACCGGCTGCGACCGGATCCAGGAGGCGATCGCCAACAAGGCCGCCGAGAAGGCGGTCGAGAGCGCGAGCGGCGGTCCGGTGAAGATCGACACGTCGAGCGGCGGGACGACCGTGACCGACCCCAAGACCGGCGCCACCGTCACCAGCGGCGCAGCGATCAAGCTGCCGGCCGGGTGGCCGGCGAGCGTCCCCGTCTATCCGGGCGCGACCGTTCGCAACGCGCTCACGTCTCCCAGCGGCAAGACCGCGACGTTGGTGACCAAGGATGCGCCGGCCAAGGTCGCAGACTTCTACAAGACGAAGAGCGGGCTCAAGCTGGAGAGCGACCTCGATCTCGGCCAGCAGCACATCCTCGTCTTCAAGAACGGTAAGGGCACCGTCACCGTGAGCCTCGGCCAGGCCGGGACCGACACGATGGTCACCCTGGCGGTCGTCGACTAGCGGACCGCAGCCGGAGGAGGCCCGCTCCCCCCTCCGCAGCCGCCCACGACCTCGGAGCGCACTAGGAGCCCGCCCGTAGGGCGGAACCTAGGCGCGTCTGCCGCGCGGAGCGCCGCGCGCCGAAGGCGCATCGCGCCGGCCAGGTCGCGCACGGGGAGGCTCGCGAAGCGAGGGGCGGAGCCCCACTAGCGCGAGGCGGTGGGCCGACAGCCGAGCACGGCCTCGTCGCCCGCGTACGCGACGGCGCAGCGCTGCAGGACGTCCATGCCGAGGTGGCCCTCGTGCCCGCAGTGCGCGTCCTTCTCGCCGGGGGCGAGGCCGACCTCGGTGGGGTTCGACCAGGCGCCGATGGTGATCGGCACGCCGCCGCGCAGCGCGACCGCCACCTCGGCGAGCGCGCTCTGGGCCGTGGAACGGCCGATGAGCGGCCGCGCCGCGGCCTTCGCGCCGGCCTTCGAGCCCTCGGTGAAGAAGGTACGGCTCGCGCCGCTGTCGACCACCACCTTGGTGGCCTCGCCGTCGACGGTGGCGTCGACGGTGAAGAGCTGCGATGGGAAGATCCCCGAGGCGTCGGCGCTGCACAGCTTGGACGCGCCGCTGGTGAGCGCGATACCGAGCTCCTCGACGTTTGCCCACGCGGCGGAGCGCGGCTGCGACCGCAGCTGTCCGCGCACCATGTCGAACGCGAGCGCCTGACCGGCGCCGAGGCCTTTCGCCAGGAGCTGCGGCGAGAGCACGCCGCCGATGCCGTGCGCGCGGATGGTGGCCGGCAGCTCCACCACCGCCACCGGCTGGTCGGGCAGCGCGCCCCAGCCCTCGAGCGTCACCGCCGCGAGCTTCACGGGCGCGGCGAGCTGCGCGTTCCTGATCACCGCGGCGTCGATCGCGTGCACCGCGGCGCCGGTGTCGACGAGGAAGCGCGTGGTCTCGGTGCCGACCTTCACCTCGACGAACGGAAACGGGAAGGGACGCGCGCTCGACTTCTTCGCCTCGTAGCCGAGCGCAGCGATCTTCGGCGCCGCCTGCATGCCGAGGTCGACGCGCGTGCCGTGCGCCGCCGAGACGACGGCGGCGCGCTCGGCGTCGGTGGCGCAGCCGCTCGTGATGAAAGCAATCACGCAGGTCGTGGCGAATGCGCTGGTTCTCATGCCGCAGGTGTAGCAGTGCTCGTGAGCGTTAGACCGCCCATAACGCCATGACCATGTCGCGCGCCGTCTGCGGGCCACCTCTCCTCGCGATCACCCTGGGGATCGTCGCTGCTTGCGCGCCCCCGCCGCCGTCGCAGCCCCGCCCCCCGCGCGCGTCGGCGCCTCGCCCGCCGAACGGTCCCGGCTCCGATCGCGCCGCTCCGAGCACGGTCGGTGCTCCGACGCCGCCTGCGGCGCCCACCACGTCCGCGACGCCGCGCTGGGCCGCGTCCCCTCCAGGGACCGAGCTCTACACCGCCATCGAAGGCCTCTGCCCGCACCTCGGCGTGTCGCCGCGCTCTACAACAAGCAGCTCCCGCTCGTGCAC
>JAYTBL010000417.1:0-4354 GCA_043736975.1 Polyangiaceae bacterium | reverse complement strand
CGAGTTCCTGGGCAAGCTCGATCTCACCGTGGTGGCGTCGTGTTGCTCGGTGCAGCTCGACCCGGTGGCGGCGGCCGGCGAGGGCTTTGCCTCCGGTCCGCGCGTCCTGGCGACGGTGCTCGCGGCGATCGGCACCGTGGCCTCGATCGCGGTCGGCCTCTTCGCGGCGCGCTCCCCGACGAAGTCGCGCATCGTCGCGGCGGGCGCGGTCACCCTCCTCTCGCTGCCGGCGGCGATCGCGGCCTCGGTCCTCGAGGTAGCGCCGCACGTCTTCGAGGTCCCGCATCACGTGTGTCCGTTCTGCCTGCTGCGGGGTGACGTGTACGCGATCGGCTACCCGCTCTACGGCGCCCTGTTCCTCGCCACCATCTGGAGCGTGGGCGCGGCGCTGAGCGCGATGCTGGCGCGCGGCGCGGCCGCGCGCGAGGCGCTCGCACCCTTCGCGCGCATCGGGCTCCGTCGTGGAGCGCTCGCGTGGGCGGTCGCGCTCGTGTTCGCGGTGGCGCCGATCGCCCGCTTCGCCGTGGTCTCCGGCGGCGCGTCGCTCTTCCAGGGACATTGAGGACGACGATGAGCCCCGTGACCACTAGCCGCCGCGCCTTCTTGCTCGTCGCCGGCGTGACCACCGCGCTACTGGTGAACGGCTGCAAGAAGCAGGAGCCGCGCTGCAAGAACTGCGGGATGAAGATCGACCCCACGAGCCAGTGGCGCGCGGAGCTCGTCGGCCCCGACGGCGCGGTCACCCCCTTCGACACGCCGCGCTGCGCACTCCAGTCGTGGCGCTCCGGCAAGACCCAGGCGAAGTCGCTCCGCGTGCAGGACTACTACGACCGTCAGGCCAAGGACGGCTCGGAGGTGCGCTTCGTGATCGGCGGCGACGTGGTCGGACCGATGGGTCCGGATCTCGTCCCCGTCGACCCGGCGCGCGTCTCCAAATTCATCCAGGATCACGCGGCGGATCGCGCGCTCAAGCTGGAGGAGATCACGTCCGACGTGTTGGGCGCGATCGGCCAGAAGTGAAAGCGACCGGGCTCGAGCGCGGCGCCGCTTGAACATTGCACGCACCGGGCTACGGTTCGGACCAATGTCCGACGCTGACCCCGTAGGCCCATCCGACACGACCACCGCTCCCGTGCGTGCTCAGGCGCTGCCACCGCGGATCCGTCGAACACTCGAGCTCGTGTATGGCGTCGAGGGCGTGACCGCAGCGCGGGTGTGGCACTGGCCCGGCCAGATCTCGGTCGGCGTGCGCCCGGCGATGATGTCGGCGCCGTCCGAGCTGCTCCGTCGCGTCGAGAGCGCGGTCTCCGGGCTGCGGGAGCCCGACGAGACGTGGGAGTTCGGCCTGATGGATTCTGCCGACTGAGCGTGGTTCGTGTCGCGCGTGTCCGCGCGCGACCGAACAAAACACGAAACGCGCGCCTGGCAGGTGCCGGCGCGCGTGCTCGCGAAGTGAGGGACGAAGCCTCGCTAGTTACTGACGAAGATCGATTCGATCTCGGTCTTGACGTTCTCTTCGGTCTGGGCGCGCGCGATGGCGATCTCCTTCACGATGAGACCACGCGCGGTGTCGAGCATACGGCGCTCGCCGAACGAGAGCTGCTTGTCGGTCTTGAGGCGGTAGAGATCACGGAGGACCTCGGCGACGTCGTAAATCGAGCCCGTCTTGATCTTGTCCATGAACCCGCGGTAGCGGCGGTTCCACGTCTGGTTGTCGAACGCGATCGTGCGTTCCTTCAGGATGTCGAAAATTTCGCTGATTTCCTGGTCGTTGATGACGCAACGAAGCCCAACCGCAGAGGCGTTGGCGACCGGAACCATGATCTTGCGATCGGTATCCATGATGCGGAGGACGTAGAACTTCTGGCGACTTCCGCCGATGTCCTTCTCCTCGATCTTGATCACCTCAGCCACACCCTGAGCGGGGTAAACGGCCTTGTCGCCGACCTTGAACGTGACGTCCGATCCAGCCTGCATAGCGTCTCCTTCGTCCGAAAACGTCCTGGGCTCGAAGCGAGCCCGGACCCGAGTTAACGTGCAGAGTGCACGTGAACCGTCACTTCCAGCACACAGTACAAAGACTTCCGCCGAGACCTGCTGCGCGCAAAAGATCCCGTCTTTTCC
Source organism: Polyangiaceae bacterium (assembly GCA_043736975.1). Classification (GTDB taxonomy): domain Bacteria; phylum Myxococcota_A; class Polyangia; order Polyangiales; family Polyangiaceae; genus Labilithrix. Next base: position 2,230 of record JAYTBL010000417.1, on the reverse strand, counting down.
TGACTTGAGCCGGGCGGCGCCGCTGCGCTTACCGCCAGCCGCAGCTACAACTTCAGGCGGCGGTACTCTAACTCCTGAGAACCCTTTCTGTCAAACTCTCTGTGTAGAAGGGACGACGCCCATCGGCTCAGGAAGGCCAACCGCGCCCAGGGTCTTTTTCTTCCGAGCGGTTGAAGCGCGAAGACCGGTCAGAGTGGGAGTGTGTAAGGAAAGGGGCGCTCGCGCAAGGCGAAATCGTCCACTCTACTCTATAGCCGCAAGCTCCTCCGCCAGGCCCCAGCGAACCCCCCGGTCGGAGACGGTCAGGGAGTGGGCGCCGACCCGGGCGAGGAAGGCGAGCGCGACCATTCCGCCGGCGACGATGACGTCCGCTCGTTTGGGCTCGAGTCCGGGGATCGTTACCCGCTCGGCGAGCGGCACCCATGCCAGGCGACCCACGACGCGCTCGAGCTCGGCGACCTCGAGCACGAGACCGTGCACGCGCGCCGCGTCGTACGTGGTGAGGCCGAGCGAGACCGACGCGAGCGTGGTGATGGTGCCGGCGATGCCAACGACCGGCAAGCCGCGCACCGACTGGGGGACGGACGCGAACGCATCGCTCGCGGCGCGCGAGACCGCGGCCCGCTCGTCGGCGGTGGGCGGGTCGCTCTTCACGAGCCGCTCGGTGAGCCGCACGCTGCCGACGTCGTAGCTGTGCGCGAACGACAGGACGCGCGACGAACGATCGCCGTCGACGATCTCGGTGCTGCCGCCGCCGATGTCGAACACGACCACGCGCCCGGTGCCTGCGAGGCCGCTGAGCGCGCCCGCGAACGTGAGTCGTGCCTCCTCGTCGCCGGAGATGGTGCGCGCCTCGACGCCGAGCGTCGCCTTCACGTGTGCGCGGACGACGTCGCCACCGCCGGCGTCACGCATCGCGCTGGTGCCCACCACGGCGATGCGGTCGACGCCCAGCTCCTTCACGAGCTCGGCGTAGCGACCGAGGCAAGCGTTCGTCCTCTCGACGGCCTCGGGCGCGAGCGTGCGGGTCCGGTCGACGCCCTGACCGAGCCTGGTGATGGTGGCGTGCTCGGCGACGGGAACGAGCTGGCCGTCGGCCCCTCGCTCGGCGACGAGGAGAAGCACCGTGTTCGTTCCGATGTCGACCGTGGCGACGCGCATGACCACCCTCCACAAAAAAACGAAAGGGCCACGCGGTTGTCGCGCAGCCCTCTCACGCTGTCTGACTGTCAGCTGTCAGCTCCTGCCTCAGCGGATGTTGTTCAGGTTGAGCATCTCTTCCACGTTCGGCTGGACGACCAGCTCGACGCGGCGATTCTTCAAACGATCCGGGTCGGATTGCTGCGCGACGGTGCCCGCGACCGGGTCGGTCTCGCCGTAGCCGGCCGCGGCCCAGCGCGCCGGATTGAGGCCGCCACCGGGCGCCGACTTCGGGTTCTTCGGGTCGGTCGGCTTGCTGTCGCCAATCAGGTAGAGGAGAACCTGGCGCGCGCGCGAGAGCGAGAGCAGCCAGTTGTCCTTGAACGCGCCGCCCGGCGGGTACTTCACGTTGTCGGTGTGACCGGCGACGAGGAAGTACCTGTTCATCAGGTCCTTGTCGCTGCGGATGACCTCGGCGACCTGACCGAGGACTTCCTTGCCCTGCGGCTTCAGGTCGTCCTTGCCCGAGTCGAAGAGGATGTCCCCGGGCAGCTGGATGACCAGGCGGTTGTTGCGGGGTACGACCTTGACGCCGATGGCGGTCAGCTTGTCGAGCTTCGAGCGGAGCTCGCGGAAGCGCGCCTCGATCACGGCGAGCTGGTCAGCGCGCTGCTTGTACTCGGCGAGCGCCTGCGCGAGACGCGCAGCGTCCTCCTTCGACTTCTCGAGACCAAGGCCGGCAGCCTTGAGCTGCTCCTTCATCTTCTCGATCGAGTTCGATGCCTCGCTGAACTTCGCCTGATCATCGGCGATCTGCGCCTTCGCCGCCTTCAGGTCCGCGGAGAGCTTGTCGATCTCACGCTGCTTGCCAGCCATCTCCTCGTCGGTGTGTCCGCAGCCAGCGAGAGCGAGCGCGATCGTTGCGACGTACAACCAGAGCCAAAGCTTCCTCATTCGGTCCTCCTGAATACGGTGGCGACGGTATCGGGGGGGCGAAGCGGTCGTCAAGGCAAGGCGCCGACATGCGATCCGCGACGTCGTGCGCGCGTCACCTTCGTGATCGGTTCGCGTTCGGTGTGCGAATCCTCGA
>JAYTBL010000416.1:0-10374 GCA_043736975.1 Polyangiaceae bacterium | reverse complement strand
GGGGGCGGGCGCCCTTCTTTGCCTCGAACCACGAGCTGCGGAGGTTGCGGCGGAGGGCCGAGGCGTAGAGGCAGTCGCGGAGGCTGTTCAGCTCGCTGGTGACAGCGCCGTGCGCGAGTGACGTGCGGATGCTCACCGCCTCCGCCTTCGTCAGCTCCTCGCGCGAGAGCGTACCCTCTACCTGCTCGTGCGCGCAGACGACCCCCGCGCGCTCGAGCTCCGCGAACATCGCGCGGGTGTTGGCCTCGGTCCGGCCCGCCGTGAAGTACGAGACCAGCTTGTGCCTTGCCGCCATGGGCTTGCCGTGTCCCGCCACCACCCACTCGCGGAAGACGTCGACGTCGGCGTAGAGCGCGTCGAACAGGTAGGCCTCGTGGACGGTGAGCCCGCCCGAGCGCAGCGCGCACGCTGCCGCGTGATAGCCCCCGGAGTGGGCCGAGACGCAGACGCGGCCGATCTCGGCATCGGGATGGAGGGCGGCCGGTCCCGCGGCGGCGCGCACCGAGGCGGCGTTCGCGGTGCGCAGCGCGTCGGCGAGCATGCGAGAGAAGCCGCCCTGCGCCTCGAGCTTCCCGCACGACGAGTCCGCGGCCATCACCGCGAGCTGGGGGACGATGAGGATCGCGTTCTGCTTGCTCTCGAAGAGCTGCTCGCGGAGCTGGTGCGCGACCATGCTGCGCTCGGCGGTGGTGTTGTGGCCGTGGAAGTGGACGACGGTCGAGACCGTCGCGTCGCGCCCGACGCGATGATGGTGGGGGATGAAGACGAGGACCGTGGGATCGGCGTAGCCGCCGCCGCTCGCGGGGAAGGGTGCGTTCTCGAGCTCGAGGGTGGCGGTGATCCCGCGCGCATCCGCGACGACCCGCACCACGCGCGACGGCGCTACTGGCGCGGGTACGCCGCCCGGCAGCGCGTCGGCGTGGGCGCGTGAGCTGGTGAAGCCGAGCGCGAAGAGCGAGGCACCCGCCAGCAGACCGCGACGCGAGATCGTGTGGTTGAACGTCATCGAACATCCCTCACTCCCCGACCTTTCGCGATCTGCGTCGCGGCGGGCAACTTTCGGGGCGCTTCACGAAGCGCTTACGGAAGATCGAGCTCCACGCGCGCGGGCGGCCCCGCCTCCACATCCGTGAGCAGCTCGCCGACGTGAAGGACGTAGTGGCCCTTGCCGAGCTTCGTCGATCCGCACGCGCCGGCGTCGCTCGTGCGGCAAGGATCGGTCGCGCCTCGCCCCAGCACCCGCAGGATCGCGGGCGAGACCTTGAAGGTCGCGACCGCGGCGCCCTCGGGCGGCAGCACGATCCGCGCGAAGTGCGGGCGGCTCCCCTCCCCCCGATCGTGGAGATCGAGATCGGGCGACTCCAGCTCGTAGAGCGTGTGGCGCTCGTCCTCGGCGAGGACCGAGAACGCGGGCAGCTTGCCGTGGAAGCTGAGCGGCAACGAGAGCGACGACCCGCTCTTGTTGACGAGACGCAGCGCCACGCGCCCGTCCGCGCCCACCTTCGCGTCTTGCCGAAGGCCGAGACCGCCATCACGCTCGAGGAGCGCGCGCAGCTTCTTCGCGCGCGCCGCGCTGATCGCGCAGCGCGCATCGACGACCGCGGTCGCGAAGGAGATCTCCGCCCCCGTGCACGCGGGATCGGCGGGCCCCTCCAGATCACGATCGACCTTGGGCCCGGCATCGCGAAACCGCGTGCTCGCGTCGCCGGAAGGATCCGAGGCGTCCTCCCGCTCCGGCGGATCCTGGTCGCGCAGCGCCGGCGGCGCCGCCGAGGCGCTCGCCGAGAATCCCGGCGGGGCCGCCGAGGCGTCCGCACCGACCTCCGCGGGACCGCCGCCCGCGCAGCGACACCCGGACGACACCGCGATCATCAAGGCGGCAACGGAGAGCGCAGACCGAGGCATCCCCTCGCCTCCTACCACGCTCGCGGGGTATCGTGGAGACGACGAGGTCGCTCATGCAAGACGTCGATCTCGCGGAATTGCCCCGGCTCGCGGCGGCAGACCTCCGCCTCCTCTGGGTGAACGACTGGTACGACGGCCCGCTCGAGGCCATCGTCGAGCACGAGGGCGCGCGCTGCCTCATGCTGCTCCACGGGTCGCAGGTCGACGTCGGCGAGCCGATGCGGTGGGTCATCTTCCACCTCTCCGACGAGGCGCGCGCCGACGAGGAGACGTGGCACGCGCTGTTCGAGCAGCACGTCGGCCACCACTGGTGTTTTCACCACGAGCCGCCGCCCGACCGCGAGGAGCCGCGCGACGGTCAGGCCTTCTTCGAGGCCCACGCGAAGCGGCGCCCGCGCACGCTCGGCGAGCCGCTCGGCTGGGTCGACGAGATGCCCCCGAGCCGAACGGCCGGCAACGTCACGGCGTGACCGTGAAGCGGAAGCGCTGGTAGGTCGCGGCGCCCGGGCTCCGGGTGTCGAAGCGGTCGCGACGGAAACGAGGGTCGGGCTGGGTGAGCTCATCGACGTTTGCTCCGGGCGAGGTCGTGAGATCGAACACGTGCTCGCCCGGCTGGAGGCGCGCGAGCCCGAGCGCCTCCAGGCGACGAAGATCGATCGCGGCGTCGGCGGTGAATGCCCGCAGCCGCTGCCGTCCGCGCGCGAGGTCGACGAGCACGAGCGATGCGAGGCATGGTCCCGGCGCGGTCCAAGCCAGTCCGATGCCGTGACGTGAGAGCGAGCCCTCGAGCGCGGGACGCACCGGCGCAGGGGCGCTCGGGATGTCGACCGCTATGTTCGTCGCCGACAGCGGCAGCGTACCGGACCAGGCCTGCGACGAGACGTGGAAGTAGGGCCGGTCCTCGAAGGACGGCGACTGCGCCCACGCCCCGACCTTCCACGTCGCACCCGGGATCTGGGGGAGCGACAGCGTCGTCGACGGTGACCACTCGTAGCGCAGGGGGATGGTCGCGCCGCCGAGCAGCTCGAGCTGGGTGGTGAGAGTCCAGAGCGAGCCCGCGAAGAGGGTCTCCGCTTGCCCGGCGATCCCGATGGTCAGCGGCTCGCCCACCGGGACGGGCGCCAGCGCCACCATCCCGAGGTCCATGGGCTCGCCGGGACGCGCCGCGACGTGCAGGACGCGACCGTACGAGTAGCGCGAGTACCGGGCATCCCCCACCAGGACGTGTACGTCGATCACCTCGTCGTGCCGCAGGCTCGACTCCTGGTAGGCGTGATCGACCTCGAGGACGGTGCTGGTCGCGCCCTCGGTGTACGACGCCGCCGTTCCGCCTCGACCCGACGCCGACGCGCTCGCCGCCGAGACCCAGCATGCACCCCACGCCGCGGGACACGCGGGGAGCTTCACCGCGACGCGCAGGCGCTGGCTCTGCGGGCGGGTCGTGGCGCCGCCGCGCTCGAACACCTCGATCCGCGGGTCGTGGCGCTTCAGCCCGAGGTAGACCAGCGGCGTGATCACCGCCCCCGACGGTGCAGGGGCCACCAGCAGATCGTACGGCGCGACCACACCGATGGCGTTGAAGGAGCCCTCCTCGTCGGTGAGCACCTCGAAGCGCTGACCGGTGTGGTCGACGACCACGATCGAGCGACCGACGACCGGCTGCTCGAGATCGTCGACCACGCGCCCCAGCACATCGATGGCGGGCGCCGGAGCGCCCGCGGCGGAGGATGCCGGCGGCTCGCCGACCGGCGCGGGTGCGCGCGCCGGCAGCGGGGTGAGCGCGGGCGCGATCGGCGGCGCGTCGTCAGCGCAGGCGGCGGTGAGCGTCGCCGTGACGAGCGCGAGGAGAACGGATCGAGAGACGCGGACGGCGTTCGGGCTGTGCATGCCGACCACCGGTCCACGCAGCGTGCCACCGGCCGCCCTCAACGTTCTCGCGTGCTTGCCGGCGTGGCCCTATGGCCCGGCCACTTCTCGACCTGTCCGGGCCACCCCCGAGACGCGGGTTGCCGGCGCGCGCCTCGGCGGGTTATCCCCTGCTCATGTCGGAATTCGCCGCGCGCGCCGCGCACCTCGTCTCGCTCTCGCTGGGGAAGGTGCGCGCCAAGGATCGCGAGCTCGGTCAGGCCTTCAACGAGGCGATGGCGGTCTTCGATCCCAGAGACACGAAGGCGGTCAAGGCGGCCATCGGGCACCTCGATGCCGGCCTCGCGAAGGCGAAGGACGCGCGCGCCGAGCAGATCCTGCGCCTCGCCATGGGCGTGCTCGTGGAGCGCGGCGCGCCCGCCGAGCTCGCGTGGCCGACCGCCGAGCGCGGGCTGCTGACGGCGGTCAAGACCGCGAAGAAGTTCGCGCAGGCCGCGCTCGACTCGGAGGATACGCCGTCGATCACCGACGCCATCTCCTGGGCGGCCCGGCCGCTGCGCGACAAGATGCCCCGCGAGGCTGCAGCCTGGGACTCGCTGAAGTCCCGCGCGCTGCTCGCCATCGCGTGCTTGTCGAATTCGCCCAAGCTCCGGCTGCTCGTGCAGAAGACCCGCGGCGACCTCATCGAGGAGATCGCGTCGCTCGAGGACGACATCGAGCCGCTGCTCTTCCTCCGCCAGATCATGCGCGTGCTGCCCGATCAGACGATGCTGGTCATCCATCCCCAGCAGCGCCGCGGCCTCCGCGTGCTGGTGAAGGAGATCACGACGAACATGGAGCTCATGGTGCTCCTGCACGACGCGGTCCTCGGCGACCCGAAGAAAGGCTTCATCGACGGCCGCCGCCCGAACAAGAAGGCCATCGCGGCGCTCGCGGATCCGGAGCACGCGCCGGCGACGGCGCCCTCGGTCTCCCTTCCCTTCTTCTGGTCGAGCTGGCGCGCGCTGCGGCCCGACGGGACGCTGCCCGCCGCGAACGATCAGCGCCCGACGAACTGGGTGTGGTTCGAGGGCGTGCCCCTCGAGATTCTCCCCTTCGAAAGCGAGCGCGTGATCCTCCTCACGAAGCCGATCATGCCCCGCACGATGCCGGTCGAGGCGTCGTTCGAGGCGCTCGCGCCGAGCGTGACGGTGAAGCAGAAGCTCTCCGCCGCCGAGGTCGACCGGCTGCTGCTGAAGATGGGCAAGGCGGCGGTCAAGGCCGACGCCATCGCGCTGGCTGCGGAGGAGGCGGAGCGCGAGCGGCTCCAGAAGACGTGGGACGCGGAGGCGCGCGCCGCGAAGCGGGTCGCCGCGAAGCGCTGACGATCAGTACCGCCAGGGCTCGCGGCGATGCGGGTCGACGCGCGGCAGGCGCCGCGCGAGCCGATCGAAGCCCGGCAGCGCGTCCTTGGTCCAGCCGCGCATGAGGAGCTGCACCACGCGCGCGCGGTGCGGACGGAACGGCGCGAGCGCCTCGAGCATCGCCGCGTCGTCCCCCTGCTCGCCGGTGAGCGCGCCGCTCACCACGTACGGCGCATGGCAGTCGCCCACCGGCACCGCGTCGCTCCACGCGAGCGCGTAGAGGGCCACGAGGTTCGCGGTCCACGGGCCGACGCCGGGCAGCGACTGGATCTTCTCGGTCGCGATCTCGGGCGGCACGTCGCGCAGGCGCTCGAGCGCCGCGCCGCGCCGCGCGCCCTCCCGCAAGGTCCGGCTGCGCTGCGAGCCGATACCCATCGCGTGCAGCTCCCACGCCGCCACGCCGAGCACCGCCTGCGGCGTGGGCGGCGCGCGGAGCTCGGTGCCTTCGACGAGCTCACCGGCCTTCCAGAAGAGGCGACGAATGGAGGCCTTGGCCTCGAAGGTCGTCACGAGCTGCTCGATCACGGCGCGCGCGAAGCCCTCGAAGATGGTGGGCATGCGATCGAGGTGGCAGTCGAACCGGGTCGCCAGCTCCTTCACGAGCGGATGCAGGTGGGCCATCGCGAGGAACGCGCGCGGGTCGTCATCGAGGGCGACGAGCCCGCGCGCCGCCGTCATCGCCCACGCGGCGTCGTCGGCGCTGCACGACGGCGCCGCAGAGAGGATGGTGATCTCCACCGATCCGTCGGTAAGGCGGTACGAGGCGGCGAGCCCCGTGGGACCTCCGCGCAGGGCGCGGACCGGCCACCGGCGCACCCGACGAACGTCGTAGCGAGCGCCCACGGGCCGGAACGTCCCGGTCGCCACGGCGCGCAGGGCCGCCCGGGCCTGGCCGGCGCGCAGCAGAACGGCTCGCGCGTGCGAGGGCGCGTGCGAGGGGTAGGGCACCCGCCAAGGCTGCCGCTCGGCGCGGCGCGGCGCAACCTGCGCCCGGGTTTCTCGCCCGTGGCGCACGAAAGCACTGGGAAAATAGGCCACGGGCCGGCAGACTGCCTCGTTCTCGATGGCTTCCGCTGCGCCGAAGAAGAAGAAGACCGCCGCGCGCGACGTGACGCAGGAAGCGCGTGGCTCGGCGGAGCGTCCCGCAAAGCGCACCACGAAGCGCACCTCGGCCGGCTCGGGTCTCACGGCGGAGCGCATCCGCGACGAGGCGCTCAAGCTCATCGACGCCGAAGGCCTCGACGCCTTCAGCACCCGCCGGCTCGGCGCGGCCCTCGGCTGCGAAGCCATGGCCATCTACTGGTACTACCCCAGCAAGGAGGCCCTGCTCGACGCGGTGGTCGAGGCGCTCATCTCGCGCCTGCCCATGGAGCCGTCGCAGGACGGCGACTGGATCGACGCCCTCCGCAAGCTCGCGCACGGCTACCGCCGGCTCGCGCACCAGCACCCCCACGCGTTCCCGCTGCTCGCGATGCGTCGCTTCGCGACCGAGTCGACGTGGCGCTTCCTGGAGGGCGTCTTCGAGCTGGCCCGGCGCGGCGGCCTCGACGACCGCACCACCGCGCGCTTCTTCCGCCTCGTCGCGAGCTACATCAGCGGCGTCGCGCTCAACGAGCTCGCCGGCATCAAGGAGGCCGAGCGCGCGAAGGCGAGCCCGGGCGAGGCCATCGCCCAGGCCGCGGCCGCCGCGGAGGCGTTCCCGCGCCTGTCCGCCGTCGCCGCCTGGCTCGAGCCTCAGCACTACGAGGACATCTTCACCTTCGGCCTCGAGCTCCTGCTCGACTCCCTCCAGCAGGTCCCTCACCAGGCCGGCGGCCCCGCGAAGGGCCGAACCAAGCGCGCGTGAGCCGCAATGCGTCATCCCACGGTCCCGCAAAAGCGCCTTGCGCGCCCCATCTTACAGTGTAAACGATTGGCATGCGCACGGCGACCGTAACGCTCCTCGCCGCAGCGCTGCTCCTCGCAGCGAGGGGCGCAGGGGCCACCGAGCCGTGGTCCGACCCGGATCCGGCGGGCGCCCCATCCCGCCTCTCGCTCGGCGGCTCGGCCGGCTTCCGCGGCGGCCTCGAATACCGCGCGAACGCGCTGCTGGTGCGGCCGCTGGATCTGAGCGGCACGCGCGATCGGAACATCTCGCTCGTCGAGCACCGCCTCCGCCTCGACGGCCAGATCGACTGGGAGGACAAGATCCGCGTCGCCACGTCGGTCGACGTCCTCGACGGCGTGCTCTGGGGAGACAACGGCTCGCTCGGCAGCAACCCCGAGCCGACCACCGGCGCGAACGTCAGCACGTCGAACCCGAACATCTCCACCGCCTGCATCCAGGTGCGGCCTGGCGAGCCGACGACGCTCGCGTCGAGCTACCACTATGGCCTGTGCGGCGCCGACCCGGTGTTCGTGCGCCGCCTCTACGGCGACGTCGTCACCCCCATCGGCCTCTTCCGGATCGGCCGGCAGGCCTTCACCGAAGGCGCCTCGATCGCCGTGAACGACGGCGACGGGCGCAAGAACCGCTTCGGCTTCGCGCGGCGCGGCAACAGCGTCGACCGCGTGCTCTTCGCCACGAAGCCGCTCGAAGGCTTCAAGCCCGTCGCCGAGCGCGACAAGAGCGAGACCAAGGGCTTCTTCCTCATCCTCGCCTACGACCGGCTCGTCACCGACGACCCGATGAAGTTCAAGGACGACCTCCACAACTACATCACCGCGGTGCGTGTCCTCGCGCCTCGCCATCCGCTCGGCACCGACGCCGAGCTGCGCTTCTTCCACGCGTACCGCTGGAGCCGCGACAACGGCACTGCCATCAACGCCTTCGGTGGCCGCGCGATGTCCACCTTCGGCGAGATCACCGCGGGCCTCGAGACGACCCTGGTCGCGGGCAGCACGCGCGAGGTCAGCGAAGCGTTCCGCCTGATCACGAACGACCCCGCGGTCTCGCAGGCCATCACGCAGGTCGGCGCGCGCGGCGTCGTGCGCTGGGACAAGAAGCTCTGGTCCGCCTACCTCGAGGCAGACTACGCCTCCGGCGACTCCGACCCGCAGACGCGCACACCGCTCACGCAGTTCCGCTTCGCCGAGGACACGAACGTCGGCCTCCTCATGTTCAAGCACGTGCTCGCCTACCAGACGGCGCGCGCCGCGGCGGCGGGCGTCTCGCTGCTCCAGAACCTCGGCGCGCCCAGCTACCCGGTCGATGCCATCGCGTCGCGTGGCGCGTTCACCAACGCGTTCGCGATCTTTCCGCAGCTCGACTTCCGGCCCGTCGACAACCTGCTCCTCCGCGGCGGCGTGCTGATGGCGTGGGCGCCCTCCAAGGTCGTCGATCCCATCGTCAGCCTCCAGCGCCGCGACGGCGTGGACATCGGCGACGACCTGGTGAACTTCGCGGGCGGCAAGCCGAACCGCTACTACGGTACCGAGCTCGACGGCCGCGTGCAGTACCGCTTCATGGACCACTTCGCCGCCGATCTCGAGGGCGCGGTGCTCTTCCCCGGTAGCGCGCTCGAGGACGCCAACGGCGACGCCGCGCGTAGCTTCCTCGTCCAGGGCCGCGGTACATTCTTCTTCTGAGAACGCTCGAATCAGGGCTGTTTTACCGATGAACTCGACCACCCGCACCGCTCTGCTCGTCCTCGGCGCCATCGCTGGTGGGGGCGCGTTCTCGCCCGCGTGCGACACGTACGAGCCGCCGCCCACCGTCACCATCGATGGGCTCCAGGGCGGAATCCTCTACGACACGAAGGCGCCGTTGGTGCTCTCGTTCGGGCAGTCGATCGATTTCAGCACGCTCAAGATGCGCCTCGCCTTCTACGACGTCGACCTCGAGGGCAACCTGCCCGACGAGGACGGGGATCCCGACAACGACGACCAGCTGCGCGTCGTGCTCGAACACGATCCCGTCGACGGGGACCGCGGCGGCCGCGCCGAGCTCGATCCCCAGGGCACCTGGATGCGCTTCGTACCCGACTCGGCGTTCCCGGTCGGGCCCAAGCTGATCGTGCTCGTCGAGCCCGGGCTCAAAGGGACCGGCGGGCGCACGCGCATCAACCGCACGCGCATCCCCTTCTCGTATTCGGTGCAATGCACGACCGGCAAGCGCGCCGAGAAGCTGAAGAGCGGCATCTACTACGTGCTGCTCGACGTCGCGGAGCCGCTCGGCTCGCAGATCCAGCTCTACGGCGCGATCGACGTCGACGCCGCGACCGGCGCGTTCGTCGCGCAGTTCACGAACGCCGATCGCAACCCCGACGGGGCGCGCTGCGGCGGCGCGTGCAAGGATACCGAGCGCTGCCGGCTGCTCCCCAAGCAAGAGTGCGTCATCCCCTCGCTGCGCGCCGGAACGGTCGAGGAGTACTCGGACTTCGTCCCCAACGTCGAGCCGCCGGTCGGCTACTCCTTCCCGGTCGAGGGCTGCGCCGTCGACGACGGCGAGGGGGCCGGCGTCATCAGCGCGCCCGCCACGATGGTGGTGCAGCAGCCTGCCGTCACCGTCGAGGGGCTCACTATGACCGCGTTCTTCGGCCCCGGCACCGACGGCGTCGTTCGCGCCACCGGCAGCCTCGTCGCCGACGCCGTGCGCCTCAACGGCAACCGGATCGGCGCCGGCAAGGGCAACATGAACGCACGCCTCATCCCTGCGAACGAGGTCCCTCCCGGCGTGCCTCCTGCGCCGCCCACCAGGTCCGCTGCCGATGGAGGCACCGATGCCGGTCGTTGATTCAGGCTGCGCCGCAACACGCGGCGGAGATGCCCTGTGCCGCCTGCCCGTGGAGCGCGATCCGTCACGAGAGGAGCAGCACCGATGAAGATGCCGACGCGCGGAACCCCGAAAGAGGAGCTCGTGGCGCGCATGGAGCAGTACCGCGGCGCCGACGGCGACGCCGCGGGCTCGCGCCTCTTCAGCCTCGTCTACGGCGCGCGGCCCGACGTGCTCGAGGTGGCAAAGGATGCATACCTGCGCTTCTTCTCCGAGAACGCGCTGAACCCGATGGCCTTCCCCAGCCTGCGGAAGTTCGAGACCGAGGTCTTGGCGATGGCGCAGGAGCTCATGCACGCGCCCGAGGGTGCGGCGGGCTCGATGTCGAGCGGCGGCTCGGAGAGCCTGCTGCTCGCGGTGAAGACGGCCAGGGACTGGGCGCGCGCCGAGCGGCCCGACGTGAAGGAGCCCGAGATGCTGGTGCCCGTCACCGCGCATCCGGCGCTG
>JAYTBL010000415.1:0-4365 GCA_043736975.1 Polyangiaceae bacterium | reverse complement strand
TACCGAGCGCTACCGGCGAACGCCGGAGCTGCGACGCGACGGCATCGCACTCCTCGCGGAGCTCGGCATCCCGCCGCACGCGCCCCTCGTCTCGTTCGTCGGACGCTTCGCAGCCGACAAGGGCATCGGTGAGCTGCTCACCGCGTTCGAGATCGTGCGGCGGGAGATCCCCGAGGCGCGTCTGGCGCTCGTCGGGGGAGACCTGGGCGGCGAAGTCGCCGACGGGCCGCTTGCCGCCCGCGCGCGGCGCGCGCGTGGCGTGATCACCACGCCGCGGATCTTCGACCTCGCGCCGTACTATGCCCGCACCGACGTGCTGGCGTTCCCTTCGTTCCGTGAAGGCTTCCCGAACGCGGTGCTCGAGGCTGCGAGCGCGGAGATCCCTGCGGTAGCGTTCCGTTCGACCGGCGTGGTGGACGCCATCGCAGATGGCGAGACCGGCGTGCTGGCGAACCAGGGAGACGTGGAGGCCCTTGCCGCGGGCCTGATCCGGTACCTGCGCTCGGCGGAGCTGCGTGAAGCGCACGGGCGCGCGGCCCGCGCGCGGGCCGTCACGTGCTTCGCGCGCGCGACGGTCTGGAAAGCCTGGCTCGAAGCCTACACCGTGCGTTTGGCGGAGCGGGGGCTGCCGCTGCCGCGCGCTGCGTCGTAGCTACTTCTGGTCGGCGCAGCAGCGAAATCCGATCGCGGGATCGGTCAGCGCCACGGGGTAGTCGAACGACTTGTGGCACGTCGAATCGGGAGGCGCGTTGTTGTAGAAGCTACCCGCCGCGGCGCAGTTCCCACCGAGATCGCAGGAGTCGATCCACTCCTCGACGTTGCCGCTGAGATCGCGGACGCCGGAGCCCGTCGTCGTGCAGCCGGCGAACGAGCCCACCGCGACCGGGCCGCCGCTCACGTTGTTGTCGTTGCAGCGCCCCGCCACGTACGCCATCCCGTACGGGTAGAGGTTCGCGGCCGGCGCGCTCGAGCAGGCGCCGTACCATTCGCCCGTCGAAGCATCGCGGTCCGTTGCGACCTTTCCGCAGAGGCGCTTGCCGGCCCACGCGCAGTACGCGAACGCTGAGCACCAGGAGATGCGCGCGACCGGGTGGAGCTTCGGACCGGCGTCCTGGTTCACTGGTTCACGCTGGAGCGACCCGACCGCCGCGCACGACGCGGGAAGGGGCTTGCCGATCGCTCCCGCATCAGGCTTGCCGCCCGTGGCTGCGAGGAACTGATCGTACTGTTCGTTCGAGACCTCGGTGATGTCGATGCACGTGCCGGAGTCCGGCAGCGCGACCATCAGCGGGCCGGCGTCCGACAAGCAGCCCAGCCGCGCATCAGCATCCGCGTCCGCATCCACCCTCCCGCCATCGGGCACGTCCCCGTCTGGCTTCGGAGGCAGCACCACCGTCCCCGTCTCGCTCGCGTCCGGCGGCCCCGGGAAGTCCTTCGTCGCCACCGCGTCGATCCCGCAGGCGGCCGCTGCCGCCAGCGCGGTTGCCGCCGTGACCGCCGCCAGGAACCAGGTCCTGCGGCGCTGGGCGCGCAGGGATCGCAAGAGCATGCCGCGAGGGTACCCGGGAAAAGCGGCAGCGCCTAGGTCGTGTGGGGCCTGGCCGCGTACACGAATGACTACAGTGCAGGCGGCTGGACTCCGCGTCGGGGCCTTGCCAGACTGAGGGCGTGGAGGCGCTTCAGTACGCGGCGGGCCAGCAGCTCCCCGGCACGGTGTACCGCGTCGTGCGTCATCTCGCGTCCGGCGGGATGGGCTCGGTCTACGACGTCGAGGACGTGACCGTCGGCAAGCGCTACGTCCTGAAGACGCTGCACCCGCAGCTCATCGCGCGTCAGGATCTCGCGAAGCGCATGGAGGCCGAGGCGCGCGCGCTCGCCAAGCTCCAGCATCCGAACATCGTCGACGTGGTCACCGCGGGCGTGACCACCGACGAGGTGCGCATGCCCTTCTACGTGATGGAGCGGCTCAACGGGCAGAACCTGCGGGTCGTCATCGAGAAGAAGGGCGGGCTCGAGGTCGCGCACTGCTACCGCATCGCCATCGACGTCCTCGATGCCCTCGAGCACGCGCACGAGAACGCGGTCATCCACCGCGACGTGAAGCCGGAGAACATCTTTCTCCATCGCAACGTCAACGGTACGACCATCACCAAGCTCCTCGATTTCGGGATCATGCGGCTGCTCGACCGCAAGGCGAGCCACACGCAGGGCAAGTTCATCGGCACGCTGCGCTACGCGTCGCCCGAGCAGATCTTCGGCGGGGATCTCGGCCCGCAGACCGACATCTACTCGCTCGCCGTCGTGCTCTACGAGATGCTCGCGGGGCGCGGCCCCTTCGACGACGTGGGGGACGCCTACGCCATCGGCGCCGCCCACGCCCAGCGCCCGCCGCCGCCGCTCTCGCAGTTCGTCGCGCTGCCCAAGGCGCTCGAGAACCTCGTGATGTGCGCGCTCGCCAAGGCGCCGAGGGATCGGCCGCGGGACTGCTTCTCGTTCGCGAGCGAGCTCCGGCGAATGCTGCGCGACGAGGAGGCGGCGCCCAAATCGGCCACGCAGATCAACGTGCTGAGCTCGGTGCCGCCGACGCGGGCGCAGGTCGCGCTCGCGGGGACCGAGCAGGCGGTCTCGACCGCGGTCGGCATGCAGCCGCCCTCGGCGCAGCCCGCGGAGGTCCCGACGCCCGCGCTGGTCCCGATCACCGCGCCCGGCCGGCCGGTGATCGGCAATGCGCTCGGCGCGACCGCGCTCGGCGGCGCCGCGACGCTCGCCAGCGAGCCCGGCGCCCGGCTCGATCTCGTGCCGCTGGCGGCGCCCGCGAACGCGCAGGCGAAGGCCCTGGTCGACCGCGAGGCGGCGACGCACGCGAGCGGCGCCCTCGGTGTGACGCAGCGGCTCGCGCAGAACGACACCGCGATGGACCACGGGCTCACGCCGCTGGCGCCGCCCGACGCCGTGCGCGCCGCGCTCGCGCAGCGCGAGCCGCTCGAGCTCCCGCCGACCAGCAACGCGCCGCACGATCCGCTGCGGCCGGACATCGTTTTTCCTCCTTCGCCGCAGGGCTTCTCGACGGGTACCGGGCCGCTCTCCGGCGAGGCGCGCACCCGTCCGCCGGCCGAGCGAGGGATGCTCCTGCCGCTCCTCGCCGCGGCGAGCTTCGGCGCGCTCCTCGTGGGCGGCGCGGTGCTGCTCGTCACGAAGCCCTGGGTGAAGGCGGCGGGCGAGCGGCCGCCGCCGGCCGTCGTGGTCGCGCCCACGCCTGCGCCCGCCCCCGCCCCGACCCTGCCGCGCGCCGCCGACCCACCCGCGAGCGCGCCCCTGGCCGTCGCGGCACCGTCCGCCGCTCCTGCGGCTCCGCCGGCCGCTGCAACTGGTGGGAAAGCACTATCCGTACCAGCAGCCGAGCCGGCGGCACGACCGACACGCGGGCAGACGCGGCAACCCCGTCCCGAGCCGGCGCCGCTCGCGATACCGACCGCCGTGACGCCCGCCGCGCCCCCCGCCCCGGCATCGACGACGCCCGCGGCGCCTCCTGCCGCCACCCCGCGCAAGCCAGCGCGGCCGCCGAAGCCCGAGGACGTCGGGTTCGAGTGACTCTCTTCTGCACGTCGCGTGCTTTTCGCGGGTAGCGCCGAAAATCGGTTACGCTTTTCTGCGGATGGGAGAAGGGCGCGAGGACATCGATCGCAGGCCTCGCCGGGCTGGAACCGAACCAGGCCTCGGCGCGGCAGCGCCGGCGAGCGGGCATGCTCCCGTGGGCACGGCCAAGGACGACGGCCCCGAGGCGGTGGACTTCGATGCGCTCCACGCCGCGCTCGGCGACCCTCTCGAGCTCGACGAGCTGCCGCCCGCTGCGATCGAGTGCGAGGACGAGGCGCTGCTCGAGGGCGTCGAGGAGCGTGTCGGCGAGTCTTCGGGCGCGACGAACGCGGCGTACGCGTCCACGCGGCCGCGCACCATCCCGCCTTCTTACGCGCCCACCGAGGATCTGAACGCGCCGCCGGTGATCGTCGCGAGCGAGGACACCGTTCCCAGCGCGCCGCCGAACATGACGGTGCCGGTCGCGCATCCGCACGCCCTCGGCCACACGCCCCAGTCGGGCGTTCCGTTCATCGCCGGGCCGCCGGCGAGCAATCCCGCGGGTCGCGCGCCGTCCGGGCCGCAGCACATCGGTCAGCCGATCTCCGGTCCGCATCCGAACGCGCCGCCCGCCTACCCGGGGGTGCCGGCTGCGAACCAACGAGGCGCACCGCAGATGACGATGCGCATGCCCGAGCGCCCGCTCGTGCCGGGGGCACTGAACCCGCGGCGTGGCAAGACGCCGACGCTCGTGGTGCGTCCGCGTGGGCCGTCGAACAAGCAGA
The DNA here is from genome assembly GCA_043736975.1 of Polyangiaceae bacterium. Lineage (GTDB taxonomy): Bacteria > Myxococcota_A > Polyangia > Polyangiales > Polyangiaceae > Labilithrix. Next base: position 4 of record JAYTBL010000415.1, on the reverse strand, counting down.
AGCT
>JAYTBL010000414.1:0-1619 GCA_043736975.1 Polyangiaceae bacterium | reverse complement strand
ACCCTGCTCCTGGCATCGTGCACGGTGCGGACGGAGGCCGTGGACTCGCGACCGGGGAGCCACGCGCAGGCGTGTCTGGTTCCGCGGACCATCCTGCTCGGGCCATCGGCGTTCGAGACGGCGCTCGAGCTCTGGAGCCGCGAGCCGGTGGGATCACCGAGGGCGCTTTCGGCGCTGGAAGCGGCATGTCAAAGAGCGCCGGACCACGCCGCGCGTGGCACCGAGCACGCGGCCTGCAGCGTGCTGGGGCTCATGCACGCGAGCGGCGAGGGCGTCGCACGCAATCCACACCTTGGGTTTCGCTATCTCTCGCAAGGCGCACGCTGCGGGATGTCCTTCGACGCCATGGACCTCTCGCAGGCCGAGGGCCATGCCATCGGGGGACAGAGCATCGCGTGTTGCGGCGGAGTCGGGTGTGAAGCGGGATGCGCCGAGGAATGCGCGCTCGCCACGGCTGCCGTCAAGGAGGCGATCGTCACTCCGCTCGAGCGCGCCTGCGCCGCGGGCCGCGGTGTCGGTTGCTTCATGCTGTCGCAGCTCGCAGCCGGTGCGGAGGGCGAAGGCGGTGAGTTTCTCCAGAGGCTCGGCTACATCTCGACCACGCCAAAGATCGCCAGGGGGGTTCTCCTCGAGCGGGCTTGCGCGGCGGGAGTTGGACCCGCATGCCGGCTGCTTGCGTACTCGACGCAAGAGGGGGACTCGGCAGGACGCGATCGTCAGCTCCAGCGCGCCTGTGACGCTGGCTGGGGTGACGCGTGCCTGACACTGGGCCTGAATCTCGACGCGGTCGGTTCGCGAGGGAAGGCGATTCCCTACTGGGAAAAGGCATGCCGCCTGGGGCTCATCCAGGTCTGCGGCGAAGTCGCGAGTATTCTCTCGAAGGGAGAGGGGGTGCCCAAGGACGCAGCACGTGCCGTGGCGCTCGAAGCCGAGACGTGGCGCATTCACTAGGGGTTCGAGTCCCGCGCGGCCGTGGGGAGACGCCTCTTCGTGCGCCTCGGTGCCTCCGACGACCGCAGTCCTCGGCGAAGACGAGGACGCCGTCGCGGAACACCATGAGGTTCGGGATCGAGCGGGTCTTGAACGCCGCGGCGAGCCCGGTCTCGGCCTCGGTGTCGACCTTGCCGAACACGATGTCCGGATGCTTTCCGGCGACGCTCTCGTACACCGGCGCGAAGGCCCGACACGGCCCGCACCTGGAGGAGGGCAACGTCGAGCGGGAGAACGCTTCGCGGAAGAGCTTCTGGATCTCCCGTGGACGAAGACGCGCTGATGGCTTTGGATCGGATGCTACGGACCGCTTCGGCGGCGCGGCTGGCACGATCATGTCGTCGCCGGCCAGGCTACAAAGGTGCGTCAGTAACGCGGAACGGTCACTTCGGCAGGCACGACGTGCGCGGGCCTGGCCTTGAGCGAGAGACGCAAGACGGGCACGCTGCGACCGTCATTGGTGGTCTCCCCGACGGTCTCCACGGCGACGAGCTCGTCGGCGGGCCTTCGTCGCTCGAGCGTCCCGCACGTATCCACCGTCCCGCACTCGATCCACCGCGCTTCGCCCGCGGCGACGCTCAGATCGCGACCGAGCACTGGCTCGGGCGCTCGGCCGACGGCGTTCTCGC
>JAYTBL010000413.1:0-4376 GCA_043736975.1 Polyangiaceae bacterium | reverse complement strand
CGAAGAGATCGTCCGAGAGCGCCTGGCGCTGCGACTCGCTCATGAAGTGCGCGGCCGAGACGTTCACCGAGTAGACGTCCATGACCTCGTTCGCGAAGCTCGCGCGGAGCGTGCCATGCTTCGCGGGATCGTCGTCGAGGAGCATCACCGGCTTGAGGCCGGAGCGCGGCTGCGCCTTCAGGGTCCGCACGATGAGGCGTCCAGTCTTCGCGGCGCCCAGCACGCATACCGGGATGCCCCACCACGCTTGCGTGCACAGCTTGTTGCGCACCAGCGAGCGCACCACGGGCACGATGAAGAGCGTCGCGAGCCACCACACCGCGCGAACGAACACGCCCCACTTCACGATGGGGAGGTTGCCGAGCGTCGAGAGCAGCGACGCTCCGAGGTGAACGAGCGACGTGGCGAAGACGATGTCGCGGATCTCGTCGGGCGTGCTCTTCGCCATCGGCGAGTAGAGCTCGAGCCCCAGGAACGTGAGCATGCACAGCGCGATCGAGGGGCCGACCACCAGCCATGACGTCCAGTCGATGCCGCCGAGATCGGAGTAGGTGCGCGCCCAGTGCACCGCGGTGGCGACGAGCGCCGCGAGGAAGAGCGAGAAGATGTCGGTCAGCAGGAGCGTCGCGATGGTCCAGTTCGGCTTGGTGAGGACCTTGAGGCCGGCGACGTCCTTGTGCTCGCGCGCGGCGAGCGAGACGTCGGTGACGTAGCCGGTGTTCTTGCGGACCCGGAGCTGCTCGATGAGGCCGCGGGCGATGGCCTGCTCGCCGCACGCGCCCATCGAGACGAGGATGCGCCCGATCTGGCCGCCGCGCTCCTCCTGGATGGCGATCGCGCGATCGAGCTGTTCCTGCGTGATCGCGCCGTCTCGCAGGAGCACCTCGCAGAGGAGGCTGCCCTTGGCCGCGCTCTTCACCGGCGACGACGAGCCGAGCATCCCGCCCTGCGGGATGCGGATGACCGGCGGCATGTCGACCTTGGGGCGCGCGGCCCTGCCGGTGCCAACGCCGCCGTCGTCCATCATCGGCGGCGGTGGCATCGGCTTCGCGGTGATGACGAGCGGGGGAGGTGGGGGCGTACCCGCGGCCGGCGTGACCTTGGGCAGGGCCGTGCCCGCGGCGGGCGTGGGCCTGCGCGGGACCACGCCCGTCATCCCGATGAGCGTCGCGGCGTGCCCGGCCCGGACCTCGGGCGCCGGCGTGCCCGCGGAGGGCGTGCGCCGACGCGGCACGATCGGAGGCGGACCGGAGCTGGCGGCGATGCCGAGGAGCGTCGTCGCGTGCGCGGCCACGCCGCGGGGCGGAGGCGTGGAGCCGAACTTGGGGGGGGGACGCGAGCTGCCGGCCGAGGTCGGGGTCGGGCCCGGCGCGTTCGGCGCGGCGGCCATCATCAGGCTCCGCGACGTCGCGCGATCCCCGATGAGCGCGGGCTCGATGCTGGGCGGCTCGGAGGACGGTGGCGGTCCTTCTGCGGCTGCGGCTGCGGCGGCGGCTGCGGCGGCGGTGGCCTTGGCCTCTACACGTGCGCGGTGCGCTTCTTCGATGACCGCGCGCGCCGCGTCGGGCAGCGCCGACGCGAGCGTGGTGTGGATGTCCGTGCTCGAGCGCGGCGGCGCAGGCTCGGTCCTCGCCGGAGGCGGCGTTTCCCCCGGGTCCCCGCTGCCGTTCTGATCAGAGCTGCTCACCGGCGAGAGTATAGACGAGTCTGTCTTCGCGCTTCCATCGGGGAACCACCCAGGTCTGCAACGCTTCGCCGAGCAGATAGAGGTGCTCGAAATGATCGCGGGGGCCGCCGCCTTTGAACCCGCGGACGTGGAGGTTGCCCGCGTCCGCGCGCTTGATGAGCGTCATCTTGCGGGAGGCTGGCTCGGCGACCGCGCTCGCGGGCACCTCGATCGCGGTCAGGAGCGCCTGGGTGGCCTCGGTGGAGCTCGCGTAGTCAGGCGGGATGATGGCGGAGTGGGTGATGACCATCGTCTTCTTGCCGTCCTTCGCGTCCTTCGCGAAGCGGATGAACGCGCGGATCATCTTGGGATCGACGCGATCGGGGCCCTGTGCCGCAGTCTTGGGGTTCGGGTCGAGGTACTGCGAGTGCAGGCTGTCGTTGAGGACCACCGTGTCGACCATGGCGTAGTAGCGATCGACCCCGAGGATCCTGCTGACCGCGGCGAAGCCGGCGCTCCACGAGGCGAGGCCGAGCTTGCGGACGTGGAGCCCCTTCTTGCCCGTGGAGATCTCGACGTTCTTGACGAGCTCGTCGAGCATGCGACCGAAACGCTCGGGGCTCGCGAACGCCGTCGCGTAGGGCCCGCTGCCGATGCCGAAGCCGCAAGAGACGAAGACGGCGTTCATGCCGCTCTCCTTCATCTGGCGCTCCGCCATCTGGCCGGCGTGGAAGTGGAAGACGACGTCGATGCCGCCGTCCGCGGTGACGAAGTCCGCGCTGGGCGCGAGGTACGTCCCGAAGCTCAGGCCCTTCCAGCGATCGAAGGCGATCGGCGGCGTCAGCTCGGGCGCCACGTGCTTCGGCGAGACGGTCAGCGGTTGCGAGCCCTGGATCGATCCCGGGATGGGCTCGGAGGCCTCGGTCGCGCGCGCCTCGGGCGCCCGCGCGATCACCGCGCTGAAGAGCGCGAGGGCGAGGGCGCCGTTCGAGATTCGCAAGCGGGACCGATGGGCGACCAAGGGAGGCCGAGCCTACTTATGCAACTCCAGATGGCCGCGTTAAAAGGCCGTCAGGTGCCATTTCGGTGGCACATGGACCCACCCGGATCCAGGGATCGTGAAAGATTCCGCGAGGAGCGGATGTCGCATCCACGCCTCCACGTGCCCGGTCACGCGTGAGGTCCGCGGTCAGCTCACCCGCAGCCCCGGCGCCGGGAACTGCGCGCACACGGACTTCACCTCGGCGGCGACCTTCGCGATGCTCGCCTCGTCGGTGGGGTTCGCGACGACGCGCTCGATCCAGCCCGCGAGCTGATCCATCTCCTTCGTGCCCATGCCGCGCGACGTGATCGCGGGCGTGCCGATGCGGAGGCCCGACGGGTCGAACGGCTTGCGCGGATCGAACGGCACCGCGTTGTAGTTCGCGACGATGCCGGCGCGGTCGAGCGCTTGCGCGGCCGGCTTGCCGGCGATCCCCTTGTTCGTGAGATCGATGAGCATCAGGTGGTTGTCGGTGCCGCCCGTGGTCACCGAGAAGCCGTGATAGACGAGCGCCTTCGCCAGGACACTCGCGTTCTCCACCACGGCGTGCGCGTAGACCTTGAAGGACGGCTCGAGCGCCTCGCGCGCCGCCACCGCGATGGCCGCCGTGGTGTTGTTGTGCGGGCCGCCCTGGAGGCCGGGGAAGACCGCCTTGTCGATGGCCGCCGCGTGCTGCTTCTTGCAGAAGATCATCCCGCCGCGCGGGCCGCGGAAGGTCTTGTGGGTGGTGGACGTGGTGACGTCGGCGATGCCGATCGGGGAGGGGTGCGCGCCCACCGCTACGAGGCCCGAGATGTGCGCGATGTCCGCGGCGAGGATCGCGCCGACCTCGTCGGCGATGGAGCGGAACGCCGCCCAGTCGAGCGCGCGCGGGTACGCGGTCGTGCCCGCCCAGAGGAGCTTCGGCTTGTGCTCCTTGGCGAGCTTCCGGACCTCGTCCATGTCGATACGGTGGTCCTCGCGGCGCACGCCGAACGGGACGCTCTTGAAGTACTTGCCGGTGATCGAGACGGCGTGACCGTGCGTCAGGTGGCCGCCGGCGGCGAGGCCGAGGCCCATCACCACGTCGCCCGGCTGGCAGAACGCGAGGTACACCGCGAGGTTCGCAGGGCTGCCCGAATAGGGCTGGACGTTGACGTGCAGGTCGTCCTCGCCGCCTGCCGCCGCGGTGCCACCGAAGAGCTTCTTCAGGCGGGCGATGGCGAGCTCCTCGATCTGGTCGATGACCTGCTGGCCCTCGTAATAGCGCTTCTTCGCGTACCCCTCGGAGTACTTGTTCGTGAGGCACGAGCCCGTGGCCTCCATCACCGCGCGCGACGCGTAGTTCTCGCTCGCGATGAGCCGCATCGTCTCGTGCTCGCGACGGTTCTCCTCGTCGATGAGCTTGGCGATCTCGGGGTCGAAGTCGTTCAGGTTTCGCTCGGCCATGGGCCCGGGATACCCCGAAAATCCCGCCGCGTCACCGGTGAGCGTCGTATAAGGAGAGCCCATGCGTCGGTCCGTCTTCCTCGCGCTCGTCAGTCTCGCGATCGCGGCGTTCGCATCCCCCGCCCAGGGCTCGGGGATCGGGGCCGACGTGCCCCCCGACCCTACCCTGCGCAACGAGCTGGCTGAGCGCCGCGCCGGGGTCGTGCTCGGGGTCGCGCCCGGAATCGCGTTCGCGGGGGC
>JAYTBL010000412.1:0-10415 GCA_043736975.1 Polyangiaceae bacterium | reverse complement strand
TCGATGGACGCGGGATGGAGACCCTCGAGCAGCTTGCGAGTCTTGTCCGTGCTCCACTTCGGGTCGGTCGACTCGACCGAGACGAAGAACTTGTCGTTCGAGAACTCCCGGAACCGCTCCGAGTTGAAGACCGGGTGGTGGTGGCGCGGCAGCTTGTTGAGGCCGAGCATCCCGAACACCGCGGCGAACGCGGAGAGCAGGACCGTGAGCTCGAACATGATCGGGATCATCGAGGGCAGCGAGGCGATCGACGCCGGCTTGCCGCCGATGATGATCGGGTAGTCGATGTTGTTCATCCAGTGCATCATCGCGAACGCCAGGGTCGTTCCGAGAAACCCGATGGGGAACACGATGAGGCCCAGCTTGCTGTCGCCCATGCCCATCGCCGCATCCATCCCGTGGACGGGGAACGGCGTGTGCGTGTCGAAGTCCTTGTAGCCGGCGTCGCGCAGGGCTTCGGCGGCGTGCATGCATTCGCCGGGGGTGTTGAACTCGGCCAGGAGAAGCGCGGGCGCCTCGCCGTCGGCCGGCTTGTCGTCGCGGTGTGCGGTGTCACTCATCACTCGGCCTCGGCAGCAGCGGGGAGATGTACCGGCTCGTGGCCCGGTTCGGCGTGGGCTTCGTCGTGGTGGTGCGGGTCCGCCTCAGGGAGGACGCTCTTGACCTCGGCGATGGCGATCATCGGGATCCAGCGGATGAAGAGGAGGAATGCCGTGAAGAAGAGGCCGAGCGTTCCCAGGTACGTGCAGATGTCGACCAGCGTGGGGCGGAAGTAGCCCCAGGAGGACGGCAGGAAGTCGCGGTGCAGCGAGGTCACGATGATGACGAAGCGCTCGAACCACATGCCGATGTTGATGAGGATCGACACCACGAACATCACCGGGATGCTGGTACGGAACCGCTTGAACCAGAAGACCTGCGGGCTCAGAACGTTGCAGGAGATCATCGTCCAGTACGCCCAGGCGTAGGGGCCGCCCGCGCGGTTCTTGAAGACGAACCACTCGTAGTCGTTGCCGCCATACCAGGCGATGAAGAACTCCATCGCGTACGCGTAACCAACGAGCGTTCCCGTCACGAGCATGATCTTGTTCATCAGCTCGAGGTGCTTCATGAGCACCAAGCTGCGCAGGCCGTAGACCGCGCGCGTGATGAGCATGAGCGTCATGACCATCGCGAAGCCGGAGAAGACTGCGCCGGCGACGAAGTACGGCGGGAAGATCGTGGAGTGCCAGCCGGGCATGAGCGACGTCGCGAAGTCGAACGAGACGACGCTGTGCACGGACAGAACGAGCGGCGTGGAGAGCGCCGCGAGGATCATGTACGCACGCTCGTAGTTCGACCAGTGACGGTTCGAGCCGCGCCAGCCGACCGCCACCGCTCCGTAGATCATGCGGCGCCACTTCGACTTCGAGCGGTCACGCAGCGTGGCGAAGTCGGGGATGAGGCCGACCAGCCAGAACATCGTGGAGACCGTGAAGTAGGTGCTGACCGCGAAGATGTCCCAGATGAGTGGGCTCTTGAAGTTCGGCCAGATGGCCATCTCGTTGGGCAACGGAAGCATGTAGTACGCGTACCAGGCGCGCCCTACGTGGATGCCCGGGAAGACCAGCGCACAGATGACGGCGAAGATCGTCATTGCCTCCGCGAACCGGTTGATGCCGGTGCGCCACTTCTGGCGGAACAGGAAGAGAACGGCGCTGATGAGCGTGCCGGCGTGGCCGATACCGATCCACCAGACGAAGTTCGTGATGTCCCAAGCCCAGTAGACCGGCGCGTTGTTTCCCCAGACGCCGACGCCCGTCCAGAAGAGATAGGCGATCGCCAGCGTCATCACGCCGAGGAACGAGGAGGCGATCCCGAAGGCGACCCACCAGGCGCGCGGCGCCTTGTTCTCGGTCACGCGAGCGACGGTCTCGGTGATGGAGCGGAAGGTGGTTCCTTCGGCAACGAGGGGGGTCTCGCCGAGCTCTTTGATCGGCAGGTTCCAGGAGCTCATGACTATGCTCCCTCTTTCATCTCTGCGTTGGGGTTGCGGATCTTGCCGAGGTAGGTCGTGCGCGGGCGAGTACCGAGCTCGGCGAGCAGGCGGTACGAGCGATCCTTCTCCCTCGACTTCGAGGCCTTGCTGGTCGGGTCGTTGAGGTCACCGAAGACGATCGCGCCGGTCGGGCAAGCCTGCATGCAGGCGCTCAAGATGTCGCCATCCTTGATGGGAAGGCCGGTGTACTTGCTCTTGATCTTCGCGCCCTGAATGCGCTGGACGCAGTAGTTGCACTTCTCCATGACGCCGCGCATGCGCACGGTGACGTCGGGGTTGTAGTGCATCTTCTCGATCTCGGGCAGCTCGTCGTAGGAGCCGCCGCTCGTGTGGTAGTTGAGGAAGTTGAAGCGACGGACCTTATACGGACAGTTGTTCGCGCAGTACCGGGTGCCGATGCACCGGTTGTAGGCCATGTCGTTCAGGCCCTCGGGAGAGTGCGCGGTCGCGTTGACCGGGCAGACATTCTCGCACGGAGCCTCCTCACACTGCACGCAGGCGACGGGCTGGAAGACGATCTGCGGATCGTTCGAGTCGATGCCGACGAAGTAGCGATCGATGCGCAGCCAGTACATCTCGCGGCCGCGCCAGATCATCTCCTTGCCGACCGCCGGGACGTTGTTCTCGATCTGGCACGCGATGACGCAGGCGTTGCAGCCCGTGCACGACGTGAGGTCGATCCCCATGCCCCATTTGTGGCCCTTGGAGTAGTCGACCGAGGTCCAGAGCGGCGGTGTGGTCGGGTCCGGCGAGCCGGTCTCGCGAACCGCGATCTGCTTGCCGTGCTGGTCGAGGTCCTTGCGGTCGCCCACGCTGGACGACGGGAACATCGGGAAGAAGGCCTGCTTCTTGTACTCGTCGAGCGTGGCGTCGATGGCGACCGGACGGCCCTCCATCGTGTCGTGCTCCTGCGTCTGCGAGAGCTTGTAGGCGTTGGTCTCGACCTCGAACGGGTCGCTCGGGCGAACGCGGCCCGCGGCCGGGCTGTCGCCCGCCGCCATGCCGACGGTGCGGAGCTTCGTCTTGATCGCGTCGAGCTCGCCGCCGACGAGCTTCTGCGCCTTCACCCCGGAGGCGATCCACATCGCGTCGGTCGTGCGAAGACCGCTCACGTCGAAGCCGTGCTTGTCACCGTAGCGACCCGCCTTCTGGCGGCCCCAGCCGAGGACGAGGCCGAGCGAGTTCTCCGCCTGGCCCGGCGTGATCCACACCGCGATGTCGACGGCCATGGCGCCGGCGCGCGTGAGGCGGACGATGGTTCCGTTCTCCACGCCGAGGGCGGTCGCGGTGGACCTGGAGATCGTGGCGACGTTATCCCAGCAGAGCTTGTTGACCGGATCCGGGAGCTCGAGGAGGAGCGGGTTGTTCGCGTAACGGCCGTCGAAGATCTTCGGGCACGCGGCGAACGTGACCTCGAGGTTGTCGGGGCCGAGCGTCGCGGCGGGACGCGTCACGCCGCCGAAGGCGGCGGAGACCTCGGTCTTGCGCGCGTCCAGGTTGCCGAAGGCCTTCGCGGACGGTCCGAGGACGCCCTTCTTGAGCGCGTCGGCCCAGGCGCGGGTCATCGCTGCCGGGCTCGAGAGCGAGCCGCGAACGGTGGTCTGGACGAGGTCGTAGCCCTTCGCCGAGACGTCGCCCGCGATCTTCGCGAGGACCTCGATGTCGCTGCGCCCGCTGAAGAGCGGCGCGATGAGCGGCTGCTGGATGGCGACCGTGCCGTCGACGGCGCGGAGATCGCCCCAGGCCTCAAGCTCGTGGGCGCGCGGCGCATGCCAGAGGCACGCCTCGCTCGTCTCGTTGGAGTGCAAGGAGAAGTGCACGGTCGAGCCGAGCGTGCGGAGCTTTTCGCCGAACTTGAGGTCGGACGGAGCGTCGTAGACGGGGTTGCCGCCCAGGATGAGCAGCGAGCCGACCGCGCCCTTGCCGATGTCGTCGACGAGGGCCTTGAGGCTGGCCGTTGGGTCGGCCTCGAGCGGCTCGGCGACGGGGTAGTAGCTGACGGTGTGGCCGGCGTTGCCGAGCGCAGCATTGAGCGCGTGCACGAGCGCGTGGACGCGCGCGGGCTGCCGCGTGCCGGCGACCAGGATGCTCTTGGCGCGGGCGCCAGCGAGCTCCTTGGCGACGACCGCGATCCACTTGGCGGGGACGGCCGCCGGCGCGGCGCCGGCGAGGTCCTTGAGAGCGCCGATGTCGATCGCGTGGCTCCTCGCGAGCTCCTTCGCGAGCGCGACCAGGTAGCCCTCGACGTCCTGCGCGGCGAGGCGCAGGCGATGGTCGGCGTTCATGCCGGTCGTCGAGAACGTAGGCTCGACGACGTAGAGGCGGCTCATCGGGTCGTTCGCGCCGTTCGCGAGCTTGCGACCGGCGGTGAAGTCCCGGGCCGCCTTGATGTTGCCGGTCTCGGTGCCGAGGAAGTCGCTGTCGAGCGAGAGGATGACCTTCGCCTGCGAGTAATCGGCGACGACGTTGACGACCTGGCCGAAGGCGATGCGCGCGCCCTCGCGGGCGTTCGCGTCGTTCACCGAGGTCCACACGTGGATCTTCGCCTGCGGGAGCTTGGCGAGGACCGCGTCGCGGAGGCGGATGAACGTGGGCGACGTGGTGGGCTCGACGAGGAGGCGGAGCTTCGCGCCGCCATCGGTCTGCGCGGCGCGCGCCGTCTCGGCGAGGACCGCGTCGAACTCGGCCCAGGTGGCCTTTTGATGGGAGGCGACTCCCTGTGCGGCAGGAACACGACCGCCGCGGAGCGGCTCGATCGAGCGATCGGGATCGTAGAGCTCGAAGATGGCGGCCTGCGTCCAGAGGTCGGTCGCGCCATTGCTCGAGGGATGGTCGGGGTTGCCCTCGATCTTGGTCGGGCGGCCCTCGTGGCTCTCCACGATGATGCCGATGGCATCACCGCGGTACTGGCGCACGCTGGCGTAGTGGTTCGCGACGCCCGGGAGGAGGTTCTCGGGGGCCTTCGAGTACGGGAGGATCTTCTCGACGGGGCGACGGGCGCAGCCTTCGGCGGCGAGCGCTGCCGCGCTGCCGGCGAAGAACATGAAGCCGCGGCGGCCGATCGAGGCCTCGGCGGGGCTCTCCGCCGCGGGCTGGCTCTTGCCCCGGCGAAGCTTCACGAGCGTTGCGTCGGCCGCGGCCGCGCTGGCGGCGACCTCGGTCTCGGCGCGACGCTGCGCGAGGTCGGGGCGCTCCTTGTCGGAGAGGCTCTTCCAAAAGACCTTGGCGCCGTCTTCGTTCGCGGGCGGAGTGAAGACGTGCGGTGCGCGGCGGCTCATCGATGACACCCAGAGCAATTCTTCGGCGGGTTGACGTCCGGCGGAGTCCAGTTGGCAGCCATCTCGGGCGTCCATTCCATGTTGGTGACTTGGTCCTTGGGCCGGAGGTTCGGCTTCGGATCACGGTGGCATTCGAGGCACCAGCTCATGCTGAGCGGCTGGTCCTGACGGACGACTTCCATCTTGTCGACGCGACCATGGCAGTTGGTGCAGCCGACGCCCGCCGAGAGGTGGGCGCTATGGTTGAAGTAGGCATGGTCCGCGACCTTGTGGACCTGCACCCATTCGACGGGCTTGCCGCTCTCCCAGCTGGCGCGGACGGGGGCGAGGCGCGCGCTCTCCGTCTTCACCAGCGCGTGGCAACCCATGCACACCTGCGTCGGCGGGATCATCGCCTTCGCGCTGACCTCCACGTTGGCGTGGCAGTACCGGCAATCCATGCCCATCTGTCCCGCGTGGAGGCGGTGCGAGTAGGGCACGGGCTGGGTGGGTTCGTAACCAACCTGGAAATTCTTCGGGGTGACGAAGTACCAGACGGCGCCGACCAGGATGGCGGGCACGACGGTGCCGACACCACCGAGAATCAGCGGGAGCTTGTTGAGCGACCGGGGGAAGATCTGCATGCGCGGGCGGACTCGGAAGGGGTGCGCGGTCTGCTGGAGACCGCGATGGTGACAGCGAGTCGGGGCGCCACACGCGCGTCACGGGCCATTCAGGACGCGCGCTGCGACCACAAAAACCGTCGAAAGGGGGGACGGTTGCGGCTCTTATAGAGGAGGGTTGTCCGCTGGTACAAGCCCCCGATGTACGAGATTGCTGCGAAAGATTTGCGCAAGCTCGTCAATGAGCCCTCGAAGCGATGGACTCCGCCTCATCGTGGTGGGTCGGGCAGTCACGCGCGAGGACCGTTACGTCGATCCCTCCGCCTTGGGGGGTGCGCACGGTCACGGTCTTCGGGGTGAGGTCGACCCGCTCGCCTGCGGCGCCAGCGCGCAGATGCGCGCGGACCGCCACGAGCATCCCCAGGTGGAACTCGAAGCGGGCTGTCGTGGCGCGCGTGGCGTCGGCGGTCGCAGTCCATTCGAGGACGGTGTCGTCGGTCGAGCCGGGGCCTCCCCCGACCTTGGTCTGCCAGGTGCCAGAGCCGCCGGGGTCGAAGCGATCGCGCACGTCGCGCGGGGACATGCCGAGGCGGACGCCAGGGATGGGCTCGCCCCCGCTGTCGTTTGCGCACGCTGCGAGCGGTGCAACGAGCATGACGAGAAGGAGCGTTGTCGCGGCGCGCAAGGGGTTGACGAGGGGTTAGGTACCGTCCGCCCGAGCGTCAAGGAAGAACCCGAATCGCTGCAAATCCCGCGAACTCCGGCGAGAGCTCAGGAGAACGGATCGACCGCCAGGGCGGCGAAGAGAAGCACGAGGTAAACGATCGACACCGCGAAAAGGGACTTCGCCCACTTGCGGGCGCTGCCCTCGCGGAGGCCGTAGGAGCCCCACACGAAGAACACGGCGCCGAGCGCCGTCGCTGCGATGAGGTAGCCGTGGTGTGCCACGCCGAGCGGAACCACCAGGAGGCTCGTCGCCACCAGCGCGAACGTCCAGCGCACGATGGTGTGGCGCGTCGCCAGCTCGCCCGCCGTGTTTGGCAACACCTTGATGCCTGCCGCCGCGTAATCCTGCGCGCGGAACAGCGAGATCGCGCAGAAGTGCGGGATCTGCCAGAGGAACAGGATGCCGAAGAGCACGATGCCCACGGCATCGATGCGGTTGGTTCCGGCCGTCCAGCCGAGCAGCGGAGGGATCGCGCCGGGGATCGCGCCCACGTGCAGCGCATACGAGGAGTGCTGCTTGAGCGGCGTGTACGCGAGCACATAGAGGAGGTTGGCAACGATCGCGAGCAGCGCAGTGAGCGCATTCGCGCCGATGGCGAGGATCGGTATCGCGAGCGCCGTCAGCCCCATGCCGAACCACAGCGCGATGCGCGGGCTCATCCGGCCGCTGGGCAGCGGGCGGTTCTTGGTGCGCGGCATCAGGCGGTCGATGTCGCGCTCGATGTACATGTTGAGCGTGTTGGCGCCCGCGACGATCAGCGCGCACCCGAGCAGCAGGGAGAGCACGGTCGCGGTCGAGAGCGCCGCAGCGCCCGGCATGCGGCGCGAGAGGTAGAGGCCACCGGCGGCGGTGATCACGACGTTGAGCGTGATCCGCGGCTTTGCCAGCGCGACGAAGTCGCGCCACACGGGCTGGGCGGCGCGCGTGCTGGCATTCGCGAGCGAGGCGATGTCGACGGGCTCCTGCATGCGCTTGGCGGCTAGCTATTAGGGAGATGCCGACCCTCCGTCAAGGATGCACCTCGACGCGGCGGATTTTGCCCCTTCCCGCGACTTCCTCGCGCGGGCAGCTGCAGCGGAACCTGCAGCGCCAGTGGCTCGGGCACCGGATCGCAGGCCGACGGCAGTTGCCGCGGCTCCTGCCAGGGGACCTGCGCCGCGACCGCGCCCGGCGTCAGCTGTCCCGGCGCGTGCGACGGCGAGTGTGGAGGCAGCTGCGCGGGGAGCTCCGGTGCGCCCGTGAAGTGCGACGGCGCATGCAGCGGCGCCTTCGACCTCCTCACGGGCACGGGCGGCATGCTCGAAGGCGGATGCGCCGTGGACGCGAAGTGCGACGCATACTGCGACGTCACCGTGGCCGCGAAGTCCGTCTGCCCGGCGAAGCCCGTGGACGTCCGCGTGAGCGGCGCGGCCAACGCGCGGCGGCGGCGAAGCGGCGCGCGGCGGTGATCGCGGATCTCGGGGCCGTCCAGTCGTTGCGGGCGCACCTCGAGCACCTGGCGGCGCTCGCCGGCACCGTGACGAGCAGCGCGGACGCCATCAGTGACATCGTTCCCGCGTGCATCCCGCCCCTGGTCGCTGCCGCAGTGAGCGCGGTGGAGGATGTCCAGGGCGCGCTGAGCGCCGCCTCCAGCGTCGTCACCGCGGTGCAGTGACCGCGGGCGCGAGGGCGCCGCCGACAGAAAAGACGCCGAGGCCATCGAAAGATGGACGGGCACGGTGCGCGCTCCGGAAGACCAACCAGAGCCCCTCTTGCTCGGAGTCAAATCATGAAATTTCGCGCCCTCGATCCGTTCCGCGCTCTTGCCGCGCTTTCCTTCGCCGTCCTCTCCGTCACGTCGCTCGCTTGCTCGACGAACGTGACCAACAACCCCGCGGGTCCCTCGGGCCCGGGCTCCACGCCCATCCCCACCGCCGACTGCACGTCGCGTTGCGAGGCGAAGGCGACGAACTGCGGTGCGCCCGCCGCGGACGCCAAGCAGGCGTGCGCGCAGATCTGCGACGGAACGTACACGAGCGATCAGATCTCGTGCCTCGAGGGGAAGTCCTGTAGCGAGCTCCAGAGCGGCGGCATCGCGAAGCTCTGCCCCAGCTCGGGCGGCGGCGGTGGCAGCAGTGGTGGCGGTGGGAACACCAGCTCCGGCGGCGCCACTCGTTACGCGTGCAGCCTCAATGGTCAGTGCTTCAAGTGCAACGACTCCGCGGGGGTCAAGGCATGCAGCATCTCTGCCGGTCCAGGGCCCGGCTGCACCAAGACGGACGCAAGCTACTGCGAGTGATCCGCGCGCGAGGAGCCGGGGGAGCCTGCCGTGCTAAGCGGTACGGGTGCTGCGCGAGGCCCCGCTCTTCGTCCTACTGCTCGTAGCGCTCGGCGCGCTCGGGTGGTCGCGCGCCGCGCGCGCCGACGAGGGCTACCGCTTCGAAGTGACCGCCAGAGACGACGCGCGCTCCTGCGGCGATACCGACACCCTCCGCGCCAAGATCGCAGAGCGGCTAGGGCGTGATCCGTTCACGGCGGAGGCGAGCACCGGGCGCCTCAGCGTCGCGTTCGCCCGCGAGAAGCAGGCGTGGACCGCCGAGATCGCGATGTTCGATGCTGCGGGCAAGCGCAGCGGTGCGCGCACGCTGGCGCGCGAGGGCGCGACCTGCGAGCCGCTGGTGGCGTCGGTCGTCTTCACGGTCGCCGTGCTCCTGGAGGAGCTCGCACCGCGCGCTCCACCAGCCCCCTCTCCCCCACCGCGCGACGGCCCTCGCCCGCCCGACGAGCCATGGCCCGAGCCGCCCGCTCCCGCACCCCCGCGACCACCGCCACCTCCCCGCGCGACCCAGCTCGATGCCGCGCTCGGCGCAGCCGGAGCGGTGGGCGGCGCGCCTGCGCCGAGCGTCGGCGGAGAGATCGTCGTCGGTCTCGACGCGAGCCGCTTCCGCATCGAGCTCGCCGGCCGGCTCTACCTGCCCGCGTCGTCGGACGGCGACGTCGCCGTGCGCACGCGTCTCGTCTACGGCCGCCTCGCGCCGTGTTATGGCTGGGAGGTGCTGTCGGCGTGCTTCGTCGCCGCTGTGGGGAGCGTCTCGGGGGAGGCCACCGGCGAGCGGGTCGCGTCTTCGCAGCTGGGCGGCCAGGTGTACGCCGCCGGGGGTATCGGTGCCCTCTCGCGCCTCTTCATCCTCGGCGATCGCGTCTTCGTGCGGGCCGCGATCGATCTTCTCTTCGCGGCCACGCGCGTCGGCTTCGATGTCGGCGACCAGCGCGTGTGGACGCTGCCCGTGATCTCGGCGGCCGGCGCCATAGGGCTCGGAGCGCGGCTCCCGTGACCGACACCTGGACCGCCGAGCCGGGGCTCGCGCCGGCCGAAGCCGCGCCGTCGGCTCCGACCTTTCGCGAGATCTTCGATCGAGAGCTCCCGTACGTCTACAACGCGCTGCGCCGGCTCGGCATCCGCGCCGCCGATCTTCCCGATGCCACGCAGGAGGTCTTCGCGACCGTCGCAGCGGTGCTCGGAGACTACGACCCAGCGCGGCCGCTCCGTCCGTGGGTGTTCGGCATCGCGTATCGCGTCGGCCTCCGCTACCTCGATGTCTCGCACCGCAGGCGCGAGGTGCCGTCCGAGATCCCCGAGGCGCCAGACTCCTCGCCGGGAGCGGACGCTCTCGTCGAGCGGAGCGAGGCGCGCGACCTCGCGCGGTTCGCGCTGTCGAAGGTCGAGCCGAGCCGGCGCGCGGTGCTGATCCTCGCCCACTTCGATGGCCTGAGCGTGCCCGACATCGCCA
>JAYTBL010000411.1:0-4380 GCA_043736975.1 Polyangiaceae bacterium | reverse complement strand
TAGCGGGTTCGGTTGGCCAAGCGCCGCTCGTGCTGGGTTGACCGAAGGCGTCTTATGCGAAATTGCGCTCGCACTGGAACCGCCGACCGGGGTGAGGTGGCCACGGAGCTTTGCAGAGCAGGCCAATCGAACGAACTCGATCACATTGCGTTGTTGTTGTCGCAAGCTCGCGTGCGTGGTGAGGATGCGCTCGACGAAACGGCTGCCTGCTTCCGAGTGCGTGCCATAGCAGGACTTGCGCCAGAGGACGGCGTGACGGACAGCGCGTTCCGCGCCGTTGTTGGTCGGCTCGACACCGTCGACGCGAACGAAGGTCCAGAGCGCCTCGGCGTGCTTGAGGATCTTCGCGCAGGTCTTGGACGTCTTGAGGTGCGGACAAGCCGCTCCTTGCGCGAGCAGGTCCTCGACCCGGCGCTGGACGTCTCGCATGTAGACCCGGAAGGTGGCGCGCTTGAGCGTTCCATCACGCACGCGGTGCCACCAGTCGAACATTCGGCCGACCTCCTCGAGCAACGCGGCGCCGATCACGGCGGACTGATGCCCGCGCTCGGTGATGGCTTGAAAGTCCCTCTTGAGGTGCGACCAGCAGAACTGGTGCATCAGCATGCTCCACCAGTTGTAGGCGCCGTGACGATCCGACACGAGGACGCCCGCAGCCTTTCCCATCAGCGCGCGCGCGGCGTCGGCGTTGCGGCGAGCGTGGACCATGAAGACCGTGAGCTTCGCGGTGACGACGGTCCAAAGGAACGCGCGGCGACGAGCCTCGCGCCATCCGGTCTCGTCGGCGTACTTGACCGGCGCGTCGACGCCGGCGGCTTTCGCCTCCTCGACGGGTGCTTCGAGCGCCGCGCTCGCCAGTTGCTGGCAGCCAATGACCGCGCCGACATGCCGACCGACATCGTCAGCCCGAACAAGTCGCGCATCAGCGCCGGCACCGCGCGCTTGCTCAATCGGTAGACGCCCATCAGCACGGCGACCGTCGCGCTGACGCTGGGTCCGAACGCGCCCGCCGGCACGTCCGGGGGGAGCTCTGCTCGGGTCGTCACGCCGCAGGCGCACTCGAGGCTGTGA
The DNA here is from genome assembly GCA_043736975.1 of Polyangiaceae bacterium. Classification (GTDB taxonomy): domain Bacteria; phylum Myxococcota_A; class Polyangia; order Polyangiales; family Polyangiaceae; genus Labilithrix. Next base: position 3,309 of record JAYTBL010000411.1, on the reverse strand, counting down.
AGCTGGTACTCGGTGACGATCGGTTCGACGCGCGGCAGCTCGAACACCTGATGTCGATGCGGCGATTGATCATCGCCGACCAGACCGTGCCCGCATCCCCGACATCGCGTGGGTCGGAGCACTACGCACTTGCTGACCTTCTCCGGTGGCACCAGCGGTCGGTCGTGCTTCTCGTGCCCTTCTCGCCCGCCGGGCTTTCGGCCCGTCGAGGTCTTTGGCGCGCGCGGCGGCGACTTCGGCCCGTCGCTCGAAGGCGGTTTCGACGAGTTGTGGGACGACTTGCGCAGCTTCTCTTCGAGGTCGGCGACCCTGGCGGTCAGCGTGTTGACCTGCGCGATCAACGCCGCGATCTGTCGCGCCTGCTCCTCGATTCGGTCGTCTCGCCAGTCGCGTGCCACGACCTACTGAATCCCCGAACAGCGGCTCCACAAAAAGCAAAATCGTCACGTTTCATGCAAATCGATCGGATAAGTGCGAGGTGCGCGGAACAAAACGACATCGTTGCTACCCCGTGCACGGGTACCGCAGTACGTTAGCGCCCACGTGACCCACAACGAACCTTACGCACCAGCGGATAGGGCGCTGCGCGCCTCCGAAGAGAAGTATCGGCAGATCTTCGACTCCATCGATGTTGGGTTCTGCGTCATCGAGCTGCTCTTCGACCCCGATGGCAGGCCGGTCGATTATCTTCATCTCGAGGCCAACGCGGCCCACGCGCGACTGACCGGTCTCGGGAACACCGTCGGCAAGCGCGCGCTCGAGGTGATGCCCAACGTCGAGCCCCACTGGGTCGAGCTGTTCGTCGGCGTGCTTGCCACCGGTGAGCCCGCGCGCCTCGAACAGCATGCCGCACCGCTCGCTCGTTGGTTCGACGTTCACGCCTCACGCGTCGGCGACGAGACGAGCCGCAAGGTCGCTGTCGTCTTCACCAACACCACCGATCGCAAACGTCACGAAGCGAACGTCTCGTTCCTCAACGAGCTCAGCGAAGACCTCGCGGCGCTCACCAACATCGACGATGCGCTGAACACGTTCGGCGCTCGGATCGGCGCGCATTTCCGCGCCGCCCACTGCGTGTTCTCCCACGTCGACGAGGCTCGCGGTTTGATGCGGGCGGACCATGAGTGGCACCGCGAGGGTGTGGCGAGCCTGAAGGGCGTCTATCGCATCGAGGACTATTACGACGACGAGTACCGCCGCAGTTGCCGCGCCGGGGAGACGTATGTCGTTCGCAGCCCCTCCGATCCACGCGTCAACGCCGCGAGCTATGCCGCGATCGGCATCGGGGCAGCCATCAGCGTGCCGCTGGTGCGTGACGGCGAATGGCAATTCAATTTGGGCCTCACCGACAGCGCTCCGCGGGACTGGCGCGACGACGAGGTCGAGCTGCTTCGTGAGCTGACGACCCGCATCTGGAACCGCCTCGAACGCGTGCGCGCCGAGCTCGCTCTCCGCGACGCCGATCGCCAGAAGGACGCCTTTATCGCCACGCTCTCGCACGAGCTGCGCAACCCAGTGGCGGCGATCATGTCCGCGGGGACGCTCCTCGCCGACCCGTCTACCCCAGCCGACCAGCGCGCGTTCGCTGCAGGCGTCGTCGTGCGGCAGTCCAAGACGGCGTCGCGTCTCCTCGACGACCTCCTCGACCACTCGCGCATCGCGCTCGGACGTTTCGAGCTCGACAAGCAGCCGAGCGTCTCGGTGCGGTCGGTCGTCGACGCAGCGCTCGAGACGACGCAGCGGCTGGTAGACGCGGCCAACCTGACCGTGACCGTCACCGTGACGCCGCGCTCCCTCGCCGTGGACGCCGATCCGGGGCGCCTCAGTCAGGTGGTCGCGAACCTGGTCGCGAACGCATCGCACCACTCCGAGCCGAACCAGTCGATCACTATCCACGCATCCGTCGTCGCTGGGTCCGTTGAGCTCACGGTGCGCGACGAGGGCGCCGGCATCTCCCCCGCCGAGATCGGGCAGATGTTCGAGATGTTCCGGCAGGGCAGCGACGAGTCGAAGCGTGCGCGCAGCGGGATGGGCATCGGCCTCGCGCTCGCGCGGCGGATCGTCGAGCTGCATGGCGGATCGATCAGCGCGCACAGCGAGGGACTCGGAAGCGGCTCGACGTTCCGCGTCGTGCTCCCCGGCGCGGCGACTGCGCCGGCGGCGCGCGAAGAGCCCACGATCTCGAGCGGCCCGCGGCCCGGACGCATCCTCGTCATCGACGACGACGAGGACCTCCTCGCGACGTTCACGGCCGTCCTGAGCGCGCTCGGCTACGACGCGCACCCGGCGTGTGGCGGCGTGACGGGCATTGCCGAAGCCGAGCGCCTTCGACCGGAGCTCATCCTCATCGACATCGGCATGCCCGGTCTCGACGGCTTCGAGGTGGCGGCCCGCATTCGCAGCACCGCGTGGGGCGCAGCCATCACGCTCATCGCCCTCAGCGGATGGGGCCAAGAGAAAGACAAGGAACGCGCGCGCGCCGCCGGCTTCGACGATCACGTCACCAAGCCCTTCGACTTGGATCAGATCCGCCCCAAGGTCGACGCATTCCTCGCCCGGTCAAGGGCAACGTCGACCTAGGCGAACCGCGCCCTGTCTGGGCGCTCGCGTTCCAGCACCGCCACTTGGCGGGCCGGGACGGTCCGAGGCGCAGTCTTGGCGATCTGCCACTGCACGCGGCCCTCTTCCGCTCCTTCGTCGTGGGGGCATGGCGCTGGGTCACCGAGAGGTGGATGTGCCCGGCGAGCTGCTGCACCGTGACGGCGTCGGCGCCGTGGGCGAAGCACTGGCTGATAGAGGAGTGCCGGAGGTCGTGCACCCGCTTCGGCGGGACGTTGGCCCGGCTCAGCGCCGTCCTGAAAGCATACCGGAGTCCGCCCTCGGTCCAGGGACCCCCTTCGGCCTCGCCTTCTCCGCCGCCTGCAAGATGGCGAGGAGCTCGGTGCGGAAATCGGCTCACCGTAAACGCTCAAATCGGCGCTGCGTGAACACGAAAATCGGTCGAGCGTGAACGCTGAAATCGGTGCCGTGAACACGCGTGTCGCCGTGCTCGGACGGGTCAAGGCTCGGCTACGCCGAAACCCTATGGGTTCAAGGCCTTGACCCGTCCTGCGCTCGTCAACGGAGGGACCACTACGGGGGGCCCGACACAACGTCGGCCCCCGATGTTCTGGGACGGGCGAGGCGGCGCTCGTCGCGACCGCTTGGGCGGTGCCGACGTCGACGCTCCTCGTGACGGGTGCGGCGTTGCAGGTGGCCCCGAACATCCTCTCCATCGCGCACTGGGACCGACTCCTTGGCGGCGCGCTC
>JAYTBL010000410.1:0-1624 GCA_043736975.1 Polyangiaceae bacterium | reverse complement strand
GCATGAACGCGCGCACGCGACAGCTACTCGACGAGCTCCTCGTGCTGCCCGCCGAGGATCGCGCGCTCGTCGCAGCCGAGCTCGAAGGGAGCCTCGGAGAAGAGCCTGCCCGCCCCACTGACCTCGAACAAGAGTGGGGGGCCGAGCTCGAGCAGCGCTCCCGCGATGTCGAGGAGGGTCGCGCGACACCGATAGCCGCGGAGGAGGTCCACCGCGAGCTTCGGGCAGGTCTCCGCGCGCCGCGATGAAGCCGTGGGCCTACCGACCACAAGCTCGTGACGAGCTCGCGCACGAGATGGAGTGGTACGAAGCGCGCGACCCCGGACGCGGCCTCGAGCTCCTCGACCTGGTAGAGCGGACGCTCGAGCGCCACGCCGAGCACGCGATGCCCGGTACGCGCGCCATCCCGACGGCGCCCGAGCATTTCCGTCGCCTGCTCGCTACTCAGGCGGCGCGCAGCCTCGAGCGGACCTCGATGGCGACGTCGTCGACGGTGAGCAGCGCGGAGGCCATGGTCCTTCAGCGGCGGCGGTAGGTGAGGTGGGGGACGGCCACCGCCGCGCGGAAGTAGGAGTGGGAGAGGTTCGGGTCGACCCAGATGCGCTGGATGTCGAGGGGGTTGGTCTTCGCGCCGAGCGGGCCGAGGCCCTGTGACGTGGAGAAGCCGAGGTCGTAGCCGGCGCTGCGCACGGCGTTGAAGATCGTGTCGTGCTCGCCCGGGCTGAGGCTCACCGGGTACGCGATGGCGCGGACCGGCTCGTCGAGCTGCGTCTCGAGGATCCGCCGCGAGCCCTCGAGCTCCTCGCGGAGCTCCTCGGGCGGGAGCGTCTGGAGGACGCGATGGGTCCGGGTGTGGGACTCGACGTCCATCCCGGCGCGGCGCATCGCGCGCACCTGGTCCCAGGTCATGAGCGCGTCGTCGGTGATGCGCTTCTCCTCGGCGGGCCCCCACGGGACGTCGAGCGCGACGCTCAGCGCCTGGAGGTAGCGTTCGATGTCGAGCGCGTACGTCTCCTTGATGACGTCGAGGATCTGCTGCACGACCCTCGCGCGATCGCCGCTGAGGTCATGGACGACATGGATGGGGTAGTCGATCTCGATGCGCTTCTTGGTGGAGCGCTTCACGAGGTAGTTCGCGCGGTCCCACCAGAAGGCCTTGCGATCCTCGATGTGGTCGGTCGAGATGAAGAAGACGGCCTTTCCTCCCGCGCGCTGCAGGACCGGCAGCGCGATGTCGTGACACTCGCGGTAGCCGTCGTCGAACGTGATGAGCGCCGGGTTCTTGGGCAGCGGCTTGCGTTCGAGGAAGTGGAGGCGCAGATCCTCGATGCTCATCAGCGTGAACCGGCGCATGAGGAGCTCGACCTGGCGCTCGAAGCCCTCCTTCGTCGCGTCCACCACGGTCTCGTCGAGATCCGCTGCATTTTGCTTCGGTACGCCGAGGCGGTGGTACGTGACGATCGGCAGGTACGGCAGCCTCACGAACTTCCGCGCCGCCATGGCGAGCTCGAGCACCCCGGAGCCATCGAGGACGGAAATCAGGCGTGTGCGGAGAGACCACGACATGACTTCCGAACGATAGCGCGCCTATTCCCCCCTTACATCAACGATGGTACGTCCGTGA
>JAYTBL010000409.1:0-10419 GCA_043736975.1 Polyangiaceae bacterium | reverse complement strand
TGGTGGATCAGCTGGTAGAAGGCGTGCTGACCGTTGGTGCCCGGCTCTCCCCAGAGGACCGGCCCGGTCGTGTAGTCGGTGATGCGCTGGCTCGCGCGATCGACGCTCTTGCCGTTCGACTCCATGTCGCCCTGCTGGAAGTAGGCGGCGAAGCGATGGAGGTACTGGTCGTAGGGCAGGATCGCGAGCGTCTCAGCGCCGTGAAAGTTCGCGTACCAGATTCCCAGGAGCGCGAGGGTCACAGGCAGGTTCTGCTCGAGCGGCGCGGTGCGGAAGTGCTGGTCCATCGCGTGGCCGCCGGCGAGGAGCTGCTCGAAGGCGTCCATGCCGATGACGCACGCGATAGAGAGCCCGATGGCGCTCCACAGCGAGTAGCGACCCCCGACCCAGTCCCAGAACTCGAACATGTTGGCGGTGTCGATCCCGAAGCTCGCGACCTCCTTCGCGTTCGTGGAGAGCGCGACGAAGTGCTTCGCGACGGCGCTGGCGTCGAAGCCGGGCTTCGCGAGGAGCCACGCGCGGGCGCTCCTCGCGTTCGTGAGCGTCTCCTGCGTCGTGAAGGTCTTCGAGGCCACGATGAAGAGCGTGCGTTCGGGGTCGAGGCCCTTCAGCGCCTCGGCGACGTGCGTGCCGTCGACGTTCGAGACGAAGTGCGCGCGCAGGTCGGCTCGCCAGTAGGGCCGCAGGGCCTCGGTGACCATCACCGGTCCGAGGTCGGAGCCGCCGATGCCGATGTTCACGACGTCGGTGATGGTCTTGCCGGTGTGACCCTTCCAGGCGCCGGAGCGCAGGCGCTCGGTGAAGTCGCGCATCTTCGCGAGCACGGCGTTGACCTCAGGCATCACGTCCTTGCCGTCGACGACGATGGGCGTGTTCGATCGATTGCGGAGCGCGACGTGGAGCACGGCGCGATCCTCGGTCACGTTGATCCTCTGCCCGGTGAACATCCGGTCGCGCCACCCCTCGACGTCGGCCTGGATCGCCAGCGCGCGCAGGAGTCGCAGCGTCTCGGCAGTGGTGCGGTGCTTCGAGTAGTCGACGAAGACGCCGCACGTCTCCCCCGACATCTTCGCGAAGCGATCGGGGTCCGTCTCGAACAGCTCGCGCATCGGCGTCTGCGCGACCTCCGCGGTGTGCTTGGAAAGCGCCTGCCAGGCCGGAGAGCTCGTGAGAGTCGACATGGCCGCGAGGATAGAGCGCCGCGGGGCCGTCGGCTACGGGCGCCACGCGTCGGGCGCGCATGCTAAGGTCGCCGGCTCCTGATGGCCGAGCCCGAGCTGTCTGTCCGCTGCAAGGGTCTCGTCAAACGCTACGGCGACGTCACCGCCGTGGACGGGCTCGATCTCGAGGTGCGCGCGGGCGAGTGCTTCGGGCTGCTCGGGCCGAACGGGGCAGGGAAGACCACCACCGTCGAGATCCTCGAAGGCCTCGTCGAGCCCACCTCGGGCAGCGTGGAGATCCTCGGCCGCCGCTGGGAGACCGATGAGGGGTGGCTCCGCGCGCGCCTTGGGGTCTCGCTCCAGGAGACCTTCCTGTCCGATCGCCTCACCGTCATCGAGATCGTCACGCTCTTCCGCTCGTTCTATGCGCGCGGGCGCAACGTCGCGGATGCGATCGCGCTGGTCGCGCTCGGGGAGAAGCTGCATGCGCGCTACGGCACGCTCTCCGGCGGACAGAAGCAGCGGCTCGCCGTGGCGTGCGCCCTGGTCGGCGATCCCAAGCTCCTCTTCCTCGACGAGCCGACCACCGGCCTCGACCCGCAGTCGCGGCGCATGCTCTGGGACGTCGTCCTCGCCTTCAAGCGCGACGGCGGGAGCGTGGTGCTCACCACCCACTACATGGATGAGGCGCAGCGGCTCTGCGACCGCGTGGGCGTCGTCGACCACGGCAAGATGATCGCCCTTGGCACGCCGCAGGAGCTCATCGATTCACTGGGTGGCAACCAGATCGTCGAGGTCTCCGTCGGCGAGCGTCCCGGGCAGACCTCCGACCAGATCGCGATGGCGCTCACGGACCTGGCCGACGCTCTGAAGGCCGCGGCCGGCGTACAGAACGCGCGTTCTCAGAACGGGCGCGTCGTCCTCACGGTCACCGAGCTCCACGTCGCGCTGCCTGGTGTGCTCCAGCAGCTCGACGCGCGCAGGGTCGACCTCACGAACCTCTCCACGCACCAGGCGACGCTCGAGGACGTGTTCGTGACCCTCACCGGGAGGGCGCTCCGTGAATGAGCCCTCGAGCACGCGCGTGCGCCTCGCCGCGATCCGTCAGCTGTCGCTCATGCGCCTGCGTCTGTTCCTGCGCGAGCCGGGCGCGGTGTTCTGGACGTTCGGCTTTCCGCTCGTGCTCTCGCTCGTGCTGGGCATCGCGTTCCGCAACCGACCGGCCGAGCCGGTGGTGGTGGCGGTCGAGGCGCCGAGCGATGCGCCGCTGGCGCGCGCCGAGCATGCCTACTCGATCCTGGCCGCCGCGCAGGACGTCGACGTCAAGCGAATGGCGCCCCCCGAGGCCGCCGCCGCGCTGCGCACCGGGAAGGTCAGCCTGGTGGTCGTGCCGACCGCTGCAGGATACACGTATCGCTTCGACCCCACGCGGCCCGAGAGCCGCCTCGCCCGCGCCGTCACCGACGACCTCCTGCAGCGCGGGGAGGGAAGGACCGATCCGGTCGCCGCCGAGTCGCGCGTCGTCACCGAGCCCGGAGCGCGCTACATCGACTTCCTGGTGCCGGGGCTCATCGGCCTGGGCCTCATGTCGACCGGGCTCTGGGGCATCGCCTTCTCGCTCGCCGAGATGCGCACCAAGAAGCTGCTGAAGCGCCTCATGGCGACGCCGATGCGCCGCTCCGACTTCCTGCTCTCGTTCCTGGTGGTGCGGGCCTTCACGCTGCTGTTCGAGCTGCCGCCGCTGCTCGTCTTCACCCGCTTCGTCTTCGACGTGCGCATCCAGGGCTCGATCGTGCTGCTGGTCGCGGTGGCGATGCTGGGCGGGCTCACGTTCGCGGTGATCGGCCTGCTGCTCGCGTCCCGCGCCGAGAACCCGCAGGTGGTGAGCGGGTTCATCAACGCCGTCTCGTTCCCGATGTACCTCTGCTCGGGCGTGTTCTTCTCGTCCTCACGCTTCCCCGAGCCGCTTCAGCCCTTCCTGCGGCTGCTCCCGCTCACTGCGCTGAACGATGCGCTGCGCGCGGTGATGATCGACGGCGCGTCGCTCGCGGTGGTGGCGCGTCCGATGCTGATCTGCGCCGGCTGGGGCACGCTGGCCTTCGTGCTCGCGCTCCGCCTCTTCAAGTGGCGCTAGCTGTCAATTCGCGCCGTCGTCGACGGGGTCCTTCTTCGGGAGCGCGTCCTTGGGCGTCGTGTCGACGGGTGCAGGAGGCGGCGGGGCGGCGGTGGCCTCGGGCGGCGGGTCCGCCGGCTCGGTCGGCTCGACCGGCGCCACCACCGCAGCGGGACGCGGCTTCTTTTTCTTCTTCTTGGGCGGGGCGGCCGAGGGCGCCGCTGCGAGGACAGGCGGAGGGGCCGGGCCCGGAGCGGCGGTCGTGCCGGTGCCGCTGCCGGGCGCGGTGGTCGCGCCGCCGACCGGCGCCGGGTCGGCGCTCGGCGCGCCTGCGGCGGGCGTGAGGGGCGCCAGGGGCGCGCTGGTCGTCACGGCGTTTGCGTGCGCGCGTGCGCTGGCCGCCCGCGCGCGCAGCGCGAAGACCCCGGCGGTGAGCGCGACGAGCGCGAGCAAGAGCGGTACGCCGATCCTGAGGACCCGCCCGCCGCTTGGCTTGACGATCTGCGAGAGCATCGGTCCCGGCTCGCCCGGCGGCTGCAGCGCTGGCGACGCCGACGGCTGGAGCAGGCGCTGCGGGGGGACGGTCGCGAGCTGGCGTGACGACGCGAAATCGATGGGCGGCGCCGAGGTCGCGGCGGGCGGCGGCGCTGTCGAGGGGTACGCCGGCGCAGCGGCGGCGAGGTTTGGCGGAGGGAAGGTCTCGGGCCGCGCGTCGAGGAACGTCGCCGCGTAGGCTGGTGCGACGGGCACGCTCGTCCGTTCGTCGCTCTCGGCAGGGGCGCCGGCGGCCGGCCGCGGCGCCGGCGGCCAGTCGGACGGCATCACCATCGCCGCCATCGGGCGCGTGAAGCTGAGGCTCACATCGACGCTCGACGGCACGGACTGCTGCGAGCTCACCGGAATGTCGGTCCCCATGGCATCGGACGCGGACGGGTCGTAGCTCGCCATCGTCGGCGGCCTCGAGGGCAGGTCGCCGATCCCCGGCAGCGTGTTGAGCGCAGGGCTGCCCTTCTTGGGATGCCCGTCCTCGGGCCGCGGGAAGCGCTCCGTGGACGGGGACATCGACTCGACCGGCGCCTCGCCCTCCTTCTCGCGACGCAGCGAGAAGACGGGATCTCCGTTCGAGACCGCGCTGGATCTCGGCTGTTCGCGCAGCGTGATCGGCGGCGCGCTGGTCATGAAGTCGTGCGACGGCGGCGCGCCGGGCATGGAGTCGTCACGCGGGAGGATGCGCGCGAGCGTCGGCTCGTCGTCGAGGTTGCGCCGCGTCTCGATGGGCGGCGGGATGGGCTCGGGGACGGGCGCGCTCGAGGCCGAGGCCTGGCTGGGCCGCTCTTCGAGCGCGAGGCGCGCCCAGCGCAGCGCCTCGCGCATCGCGTCGGCATCGGGCCAGCGCTCGCTCTTGTGGAACGCGAGCGCGCGATCGATGACCGCCGCGACCGCGCGCGGCACCTCTGGCGCGGCCTCGCGCAGGGGCCGCGCAGCGGTGCGCGCCGTGGCGATGAGCTTCGCCCTGGCATCCCCGCCGACGTGCACCGACTCGCCCGAGAGCACGACGAAGAGCGTCGCGCCGACCGCCCAGATGTCGCTCTGCGCGTCGACGTCCTCGCGGCGTCCGAGCGCCTGCTCCGGCGGCATGTACGCAGGCGTCCCGAGCACCATCCCCACCGCAGTCATATCGCTCGAGGCCTGCCCGTCGTTCCAGCGCGCGACGCCGAAATCGAGGACCTTCACCTCGCCGCTCTTGGTCACGAACACGTTGTCGGGCTTGAGATCGCGGTGCACGACCTCGCGCGCGTGCGCGGCCGCGAGGATCTCGAGCAGCGTGTCGGCCACGGGCAGGACCCATGCGGAAGGGAGGCGCCCGCCCTTGCGGCGCCGGCGCTCCTCGAGCGTCTCGCCCTCGAGCAGCTCCATGACCAGGAACGGGCAGCCGTCTTCGGTCACGTCGTCGTCGATGGCGCGCACGATGCCGGGGTGGCCGATCGAGTTCGCGAAGTAGCCTTCGCGCTTGAACCGCTCGCAGAGCGCAGCGTCCTCGGAGAGCTGCTTGTGGAGGATCTTCAGCGCGACGCGCGCGCCGTTGCGGTGGGTCGCGGCGTAGACGTTCGCCATCGTGCCCGTCGCGAGGAACGAATCGACGCGGTACTTGCCGCGGACGGTGCTCCCGACCCGCTTGTGCGGGCCGCCCGTCGTCGAAGGATTCTTGCGTTCAGAGCCCTCCGCCAACCCGGCCTCCTGCACGCGTGAGCGTATCATGTGCGCCTCCCATGCGCGTGCACCTCGTCGACGGAACCTTCGAGCTCTATCGGGCCCACTTTTCCCATCGTCCCGCGAAGTCGGTGCCCCAGGCCGATGGCCCGATGGACGTGAAGGCGACCGCCGGCCTCGTCGCTTCCATGCTCGCGCTCCTCCACGACCCCGACGAGGCGGTGACCCACCTCGCCATCGCCTTCGACAACCCGATCCGCTCGTTTCGCAACGATCTCTATGACGCCTACAAAAGCGACGAGGGCGTCCCGCCCGCGCTGCGCAGGCAGTTCGATCTCGCGGAGGTGGCGATGAAGGCGCTCGGGATCGTGGTGTGGTCGATGGCCGCGTGGGAGGCCGACGACGCGCTGGGCACCGCCGCCACCCGCTTCGCCAGTGAGGCCGAGCAGGTCCGCATCCTCACCCCGGACAAGGATCTCGGGCAGTGCGTGCAGGGCACGCGGGTGGTGCAGGTGGACCGCATGCGCAAGAAGCTCATCGACGAGGACGTCGTTCGGGCGGTGCGCGGCGTGGCGCCGGCGAGCATCCCCGATCTCCTGGGGCTCGTGGGGGACGCCTCGGACGGCTTCCCGGGGCTCCCGGGCTTCGGCGCGAAGTCGGCCGCGGCCGTGCTGGCGCGCTGGGGCACGATCGAGCGCATCCCGGATGATGCGGCAGCGTGGGACGTGAAGGTCACCGGCGCGCCGCGGCTCGCGGCAACGCTCGCCGGGCGCCGCGAGGAGGCGATGCTCTACAAGAAGCTCGCGACCCTCGTGACCAACGTCCCGCTGCGCGAAACGCTCGCGGAGCTCGAGTTCCGCGGCGTGCCGCGCGCGTCGTTCGAGACGCTCTGCGAGCAGCTCGCCTCGAATGATCTGCGAACCCGCCCCGTGCGCTGGCGGCCCTGAACGAGCTAGAGGGAGACGCTGAAGACGTCGCGGAACTTGATCGACGGCTCGCGGTTCGGATCGACGTCTGCGAGCCCGACGCGCAGCGAGACGGTCTCGCCGTCGCCCCAGGGCCACCAGAGGCCGTAGATCAGGAGGCCGTTGAGCGGACCATTGCACAGGACGAGCTGGCCAGCGCGCACGCCGCCCGCTCGCTCGGTCACGTCGCGTAGCGACTGCGGCGCGCGGACCACGGTGGCCGAGGTGAATTCGGTGGGCAGCGCCATCGACACGGCGGTCCGGGCGGCAGGCTCCTGCTCGGTCGTGAACGACGACGTGCAACAGAGAAGCCGCGGGTCCCAGCTCCAGCCGCGCGTCGGCCAGGACGCCTTCATGCGCCCCAGACCTTCGAACATGGCTTGCCAGGAGTCGTTCCACCCGCGAATCGTCATGCGAGGCAGTCTAGACCACGGAATCCATTCCGCGAAGCGTTCAGTAAGGCGTGATCGGCCCCGGGACGAGCACGCCGCCCGCCCGGACATACATCCGCACGTAGCTTCCGGCCTTGAGCGTGGCCGTGTTGGGAACGTACAGGGACAGCACGTGGACGCCGTCTCCCAGGTGGATCGACCCGTTGTCCTCGTTCATGAAGCGCCCGCTGCTGGGCGCGGTGACCCCGACGCCGACCGTCATCTTGCCGGTGTCGATGACGCCGCCCAGCTCGGTCGGGATCTCGTCGGTGGCGGTGAGCGTGTCGGCTCGGAGGCCGTAACCGGGGTCGCCCTTCTGGTTCGTGGAGACGATGAAGATCGCATCGACCGGCCCCTGGATGGTGGCGGTGAACGCGAGATCGCGGTTGCCGTCGGGCTTCTGGTAGCCGTCGCGGAGACCCACGCGGTCGACGGCGAGGTTCTCTGCCGAGACGGCGAACGCGGTGATCTTCGTCGTTCCCGCGGCAGGGTTGGCGGTCGCCGTCGACGATGTCGTGGGGCTGGTCGCCGTGGGCTTGCTCGAGCAGGCCGCGAGCGCGCCGCCGAACAGGAGGGCCAGCAAGGGGGACGGGGAGGGGATCATGCGGTGCACGCCTCGCTTCTACCCTCTGCCATGGCCCCGCGACAACCCTCCGCGGCCGCCGAAGACGTGCGAGCATGACTGGCGTGAGCGAGGTTGCTTCCACGCACGGTGCTACCCGCGAGACGCGCGTCCTCGCCGCCGCACCGACCTCGTTCCTGGTGAGCGGCACCGGCGAGCCCGCGTTCGGCGCATACCAGGGGCCGCTCCCCAGGGTGGAGCTCGGTGACCTCGGGCTGCGCGATCGGATCGCGCGCCGCAAGCGCTGGGTCTACGGCGCGATCGTCACCGGCGAGGTGTGGCTCTCATTTGCGATCGTGCGCACCGGCTACGCAGCGACGGTGTTCGCGTTCGCTTACGACCTCGTGGCCAAGCGCATGCTCGTCGACCGCACCGTGCTCGGTCCGAGCGCGCGCGTCGCCGACGACGTTCACGCGCAGGGCGAGATCGCGCACTTCCAGCTGGGCAAGAGGCAGGTGTCGCTCGTGCGCAGCGGCGCCTCGCTCGACGTGCGCGTGCGCCTCGACGGCATCGCGATCGACGCCTCGATCGACGAGGGCTCCGGACCTCCCGCCATCACGGCGATCGCGCCGGTCGGCGCGCCGGGAGAGGGGTGCCTCAACGCCACCGAAAAGCGTGTGCTGATGGGCGTGAAGGGCCGCGCGACCTGCAGCAGCCGCGGCTTCGTGCTCGACGGTGGCGACGCAGGCTACGACTACACGCACGGGATCTTGCCGCGACACACGAGGTGGCGCTGGGCCTTTGCGCAGGGCCGCACGACCGCGGGCGAGCCGATCGCGTTCAACGTGGTCGAGGGCTTCGTCGGCGAGGCGGAGTGTGCGGCGTTCCTGGGCGGCAAGGTGATCGCCATCGCCGAGCCCGCGTTCGCCTTCGACGTGGCGGACCCTACGAAGCCGTGGCGTCTGACGGGGCGGGGCATCGATCTCCGCTTCTCGCCGGGGGGCGTGCACCACCAGCACACGAACCTGGTGGTGGTGAAGTCGCGCTTCGTGCAGCCGGTCGGCGTCTTCGAGGGCACGCTGTCGCTCGGCGGCCGCGAGGTCGAGGTCCGTGACCTGCCGGGAGTGGTCGAGGATCAGGACGTCCTCTGGTGAGCCTCAGGCGAGTGCGAGGGCAGGGGCGACGAGCACGAAGGCGATGACGAGAGCGCTGAGGAGCTTCTGGAGGTTCGAGGGGTCGGTCATCGGTAGGCCCTCTACGGACTCGTCGGGAGTTGGTTTCAAGTAGAGTGCCCCCCCGATGTCAGCGGTACCCCCCAGCGAGCTCCCGCGCGTGCTCACCCTCCGGGACGCGACGATGCTCGTCGTCTCCTCGGTCATCGGTGTGGGTATCTTCCTCACTCCGGGCGGCGTGGCGAAGCTCCTGCCCCAGCCCGGATGGTTCTGCGCGGCGTGGCTCGCCGGCGGGGTTCTCGCGCTCGCCGGTGCGCTCGCGAACGCCGAGCTCGGCGCGATGTTCCCACGCGCGGGCGGCAACTACGTCTATCTGCGCGCCGCGTATCACCCGATGGCCGGATTCCTCGTGGGGTGGCTCTCCTTCTTCGCCATCTTCGCCGGGACCGTGGCGACGCTCGCGCTCGGCTTCACCATCTCGCTCGGCAGCTTCGTCACGCTGGGCCCGGTCTCGAAGATCGTGGTCGCGATCGTCGTGATCTGGACCGCGACCTTCGTCAACGCCTGGGCCACGACCGCGGGCGCGCGCCTGAACACCATCACCGGCTACCTGAAGGTCGCAGCGCTGATCGTCCTGGTCTTCGTGGGCCCGATCATCGGTCACGGTCGCGCGGCGCCGAATCCGCTCGCGAGCACCGGCACGGCGACCATCACCAGCTTCGGTGTCGCGCTCTCGCCGGTGATCTTCTCGTACCTCGGGTGGAACGCGAGCGTGTACGTGGCTGGCGAGATCGACAAGCCTGGGCGCAATCTGCCGCGCTCGCTCTTCTGGGGCCTCGGGATCTGCACGGGTTTCTATCTCCTCGTGAACGCCACCTACGTCTACGCGGTGGGCATGGAGGCGCTCAGCGCCGGCGAGAAGGGCATGCAGGCGGTCGGGTTCCCGGCGGGGCAGGTGCTCTTCGGGCCGAAGGGCGGTGACATCGTCGCGGCGATGATGCTCGTCTCGATCTTCGGCTGCCTCAACGCGAACGTCTTGGTCGGCCCACGCATCGCGTACGCGATGGCGTCGGACGGGCTGTTCTTCCGCGGCGCGGCGCGCCTCAGCACGCGCTCGCAGACGCCGTGGATCGCGGTGGTCGTGCAGGCGGTCATGGCCACGATCCTGGTGCTCGTCTTCGATGAGTTTCCGAAGGCCCTCGACTACACGACGTTCGCCATCGTCATCGCCACCTTGGCCGACACCAGCGCCCTCTACGTTCTGCGCTTCCGCGACCCCGAGCGGGCGCGGCCGTACCGGGCGGCGGGCTACCCGTGGGTGCCTGCGCTCTACATCCTGGCGAACCTGGCCATCGCGTTCTCGATGCTGCGCGCGCGCCCGGTCGAGTGCCTGACGAGCCTCGCGGTCCTGCTCGCCGGGGCGCCCGTGTACCTCGTCTTTGCGGCTCGTGCGGCGCGAAAAGCCGCCTGATCTGGCGCTTTCTCGTCGTGAACCGCAACGATCTGCAGCAAACGGCCGAGTTTTGGTGGTGCGACCCAGGGCGGCGATCCATCGTGCCAAGCATGCGTCTCACGGTCCTGCCTGCGCTCGCGGTTCTCTGTGTTCTCTGCGCGCTCGCCACCTTGGTGGGTGGCTGCGCCCATACGCTGGAGAGCGCTCGCGAGGAGCGCGTGATCGTGGCCGTCGACGACAAGGGCGCCGACCCGGTCATGGAGATCTCCGAGGAGGCTCCGGCCGTACTCGCCGCCGAGCCGGTCGCGGCGCGGCCGCGCCTCTCGCGCACCGTCACGCTGGGCGAGCGGAC
>JAYTBL010000408.1:0-1625 GCA_043736975.1 Polyangiaceae bacterium | reverse complement strand
TGAGCTTCGCGGGAGTCCCGTCCTCGGGGAACTCGGTCTTGAACACGCTCACCGAGCCAGAGTCGCGATTGACGGCCATGACGACGCTGTCGTCGGCCGCGATGGCGATGCCCGAGCCGCGGCTCGGCCCTGGCGCGATGGTGAGCGGCCCGGTCGGCCCGCCCTCCTCGCCGCCGTCGATGTCGCCCGTGGGCGGCGGCGTGACGGCAGGCGCGGCGTCGTCCCCTCCTCCGCAGCCCGTGAGCTTCAGGAGCATGACTGCGGTCGCCATGACGGCGGCCGCGGCAGGTAAGCCGGTTCGGTAACTTCTCATCGGTCCTCCTCGAGTTCTCGAAAGCCACGAGGCCAGCGGCCTCGAGTCAGGACTGTTGGTCGAGCTCCAGGACTTCGGAACCAGGACGCGATCGCCGAGAGCGGGTCGATGACCGCGGCCGCCAAGAGCCTGCACGTCAGTCAGCCCACCTTGACGGTGGCGATGCAGAACCTCGAGGAGCAGCTGAAGACCCAGCTGTTCCTGCGCGAGCGCAGCGGCGTGCGCCTCACCGCCACCGGCGCCGAGCTTCTCGAGCACGCCGAGCAGCGCGTCAAGAACCTCGAGACCGAGGATCAGGGCACCTTCCTGATCGGCTCGAACGAGTCGCTGGGCGCGTACTTCCTCCCCGACTTCCTCGCGCGCTTTCTGCGGGACCATCCCGGCATCGAGCTCCTGCTCTCCAACGAGTCGAGCGCGCAGGTGCGCGACAGCGTCATCGAGCGACGCGTGCACTTCGGCGTGGTGGTGAACCCGCATCCCCATCCCGATCTGGTGATCGTCCATATGTTTCACGACGCGATGGACGTGATGGTCGCGGAGGACGCGCCTCCCCCCTCGCGACCGCTCTCGACGCTGCTGGCGCAGCAACTCCTCGCGCGGGGCGACGACGCGCCGGCGCCGGGCGAGCGGATCTCCTGGATCGACTCGGGGGATCCCGCGTTCATGGCGGCCAAGCACCGCCTCATCGCGGGTCCGCTGATCTACGCGGGCCGCGTGAAGCAGTGCCAGGATCTCGTCGATCAGCTGGCGGCCGCGGGTCTGCTCGCGGAGCGCAAGCTGGTGTGCGGCGACCTCGAGCTGGTGAAGGCGCTGGCGCTCGCGGGGATCGGGCCCGCGCTGATCCCGCGGCGCGTGGCGGAGTACGGCAACGATCGGCTGGTGCGGCTGCACCACTCGCTGCCCTTCATTCCCGACACCATCTGCCTCCTCTACCGAGCCGACATGCACCGAACCAAGGCGGCGATTCGGGTGAAGGACGCGCTGGTCCAGTACGGCAAAGGCCTGGATAGAACCTGAGCTTGGTCTCGAATCGACGGATCGCTACCAGCGCCAGAGCGACGTCACCCTAGCTCTGGCAGCTCGCGAGCGCGCCGCCCTCCCTGCCTGCTACGGTTCACGGCCACGCGAGGGGGTGCGCTGGCGATGGAACCGCCCGCGGTAGTCGGCGGGTGAGACGCCGAGCGCGCGCTGGAAGACGCGCCGCATCGTCTCGTCGGTGCCGAAGCCGCACGCGTCGGGCGATGAATCCCACCGTCCGATCCGTGAGCTCCAGCGCGCTGCGCGCCGCATCGATACGCACGCGCTCGACGAA
>JAYTBL010000407.1:0-4385 GCA_043736975.1 Polyangiaceae bacterium | reverse complement strand
AAGCTGGAGAGGTTGCCGTCGGCGGTGCGGAGCTTCGCCTTGTTCTGGTCGCTTTGCGCCTCGAGGTACTCCTTGGTGGCCTTGCCCTGCTCGGCGCGGCGCGCCGCGGCCTCCTGGACGATGCGCTCGCCGAGGCGGCGCGTGACAGCCTGCACCTCCTTGGGATCGACGCCCTCGAAGCCGATCTCGAACGTGTCGCCCTCGCGCGCCTTGAAGCTGATGTGGCCGCGTAGCTCGTCGACGGCGTCCTGCATGCCGCGGCGGTCGGCGATGCTCGCGTAGCGCGGCAGATCCTTCACGATCGGCTCGAGGCTGGCGCGCGCGAGCAGCATCTCCTTCAGCCGCGCGCCGATGCGCCGGGCGTTCTCGCCGTTGCCCTCGCCGCCCGTGAGGTCGGTCGACTTGATCGTCTCCTGGTACTGGACGACGGTCTCGGACTTGTAGATCCGAGCCTTCATGAACACGCCGGGGATCGCGGCGAGCGCCACGACCACGAAGACCAGCGTGGATCGCTTCCAGAACATCAGGCTCCGGCGGAGGAACGCGAGGACGCCTTCGAGCGTCTCGGCCGCGGTCTTGGGGGTCTCCTCCTTCGCGCTCATGCCCGGGCCTCCGCGCGCCGGTCGCCGTGGGCTTCGCTCAGGACCGCGAGGAGCGCCGCGGCGCTCTCGTCCCACGACCCGCCGCTGCGCGCAGCGATCGCCGCCGGGTCCACGTCACGACCGGCGACCTCGAGGAGCGCCTCGCCGAGCGCGGCGGGGTCGCGGGCGGGGACCATCGCGCCGAGCTCGGGCGCGTCGAGCAGCTCGGGGATCCCGCCGACCGCGGTGCCGACCACCGGGCGGCCGCAGGCGAGCGCCTCGCGGATCACATTGGGCGATCCCTCGGCGTGGCTCGGCAACGTGAGGAGGGTGCTCGCCGCCATCCACAGCGGGACCTCGGCGAGCGGTCGCGCCCCGAGGAAGACGATGCGGTCACCGAGCGGCCCCGCGAGCGCCTTCGCCTCCGCCTCCGCCCGGCCCTCGCCGAGCAGGACGAGCGACAGGTCGGGGGCGCGCGAGGCGATGGCTGTGAAGGCCGCGATCAGATCCATGACCCCCTTCTCACGCTCGATGCGACCACAGTAAAGCACCATGCGCCCCGGTCCGAGCGCCGCGGGCCACGCCACCGCCTGGCGGGCCTCGCTCCGGTCCCGCACGCGGAAGAGCGACGCGTCGGTGCCGTTCGGGACGACGCGCACGCGATCCGGCGCCACACCGAGCGCGACCGCCTTCGCGCCGAGGGCGGCGCTCACCGCGACCAGGCGTGCCGCGCGCGGCAGGGCGAACGCGAGGTTCGTGCGCGGCCCGAGCATCGTTGACTGGACGTTGAGGTCCGAGCCGTGGACCTTGATCACCGCCGGTACGCCGATGAGGTGCGCGAGCGCGACGGCCGCCGCGCCGTCGGGGTAGGCCCAGGATCCCAGGACGACGTCGATGGCGTGGCGCCTCCCCAGGAAGTTCGGGAGGAGCGAGGCCACCTCGAGGGCGCCGGAGAGGCCGGCCACGCCCGGGATGTAGGCGACGCGCGGGTGGCTGACGTCGATCCCGGCGATGACGTCGCGGCGCGGGACCTTGCGCAGCCCCCAGGACCGCGATCGCGGGACGAACGCAGCCCCCGGAAACCAGGGGATCGTCGCCATCACCGAGAGGTCGCAGAGGCGGCCGAGGGCCGCGAACTGCTGACGGTTGAAGGGCGAGGAAAGGGGCTCGACGGCATTGGGGAAGATCCGCGTGATCACCAGCACCCGCAAGCGGCGGCTGCCGCCGCCGGTCGCGTTGGTGGAGGAGGCTACGCGTGAGAACGACGCGTTCACCCCTCGAATCTAGCACGCAAGGTGCGCAACACGAGTCACCCCTTCGGATGCTATCGTGCCGCCCCGATGGCCTCCAACATGAAGACCCTCCCGGCGTTGATCGCTCTCGCGCTGTCGCTCGTTCTGGTGACGTCGCTCGGCTGCAGCTCGGCGGCGGCCTACGACTACAAGAAAGAGCCCGATCCGCGCGTCAGCGAGTACCAGGTCGGCCCGCTCGATCAGCTCAAGGTCGTCGTGTGGAAGAACCCCGAGCTCTCCGCGGACGTCGTCGTCCGTCCGGACGGCGTGGTGACGCTCCCGCTGATCGGCGACGTCAAGGCCTCGGGCCGGACGCCGACGCAGATCCAAAAGGAGATCACCCAGCGCTACGCGAACTTCATCCGCGTGGAGGAGTCGGTGGTGTCGGTCGGCGTCGCGCAGGTGAACAGCCTCACCTTCACGATCAGCGGCAACGTCGAGAAGGCCGGCGTCTACGCCGTGAAGAGCTACGTAACGCTGCTCGAGGCGCTCGCGACCGCGGGCGGCACGAACAAGTACGCGGGGAGCTCGGCGTACATCGTCCGCGGCACGCCCAGCCGCAAGATCCCCATCGACCTCAAGGCGGCGGCCTCGGGCGAGCACCCCGAGCAGAACCTCGTCATTCTCCGCGGCGACCTGATTGTAGTCCCGTGAGCAGCCGCTGGGTGGTCCGGGGCAGCGGCTGTTGCTGCTGCTCCTGGATCGAACCGTGGCGCCGGGGCTGGAGCGACGCCGGGCCGCCGACCGAGCGGTGGCAGACGAAGATCGTCAGGTCGTCGTTCGCGGCCGCGCCCACGGTGTGCTTCGCGACGCTCGCGAGGATGTGCTCGGAGATGTTCGTGGGGGCCGACCCCGCGCCGCGCAGGCACGCCAGCAAGCGATCGTCGCCGTAGAGGCTCCCGTCGAGCGCCGCGGCCTCGACGACGCCGTCGGTGTACATGACGATCGAGTCACCGTCCCGGAGCAGGAACCGGGTCGCGCTGAGCTGCGGGTCGTCGAGCATCCCGATGGCGCCCGAGGCGCCTTCGGTGATGGTCTCCACGCTCCCGTCGGCGTGGCAAAGGTACGGGGAAGGCTGCCCCGCCGACGCCAGCCAGACCTCGCCCGTGCTCACCTCGAGCGTGAAGTATGTCGCGGTGAAGAACAGCTCGGGCTGGCCGCGGTTGATCACCACCTGGTTCATGACGGTGAAGACCGCCACCGGATCGACGTGCGCGAGCGCGGCGACGCGCAGCTCGCCGGTGATCCGCGCCATGAGAAGCGCGGCGGCGACGCCCTTGCCGGAGATGTCGCCGATGAACACCGCGAGCTTGTCCGGCCCGACCCAGAACACGTCGTAGAAGTCGCCGCCGACGGTGTACGCCGCCTTGTACGTCGCGAGGAACTCGACGCCCGGGACGCTGAGGACCTCGCGCGGGAGAAAGCTCTTCTGGATCTGCGCCGCGAGCTCGAGATCGCGGTTGAGGCGCTCGCGCTGGAGCGACTCCTCGTGCATCCGCGTGTTCTGGAGCATGATCGCCGCCGGGACGGCGATGCCGTTGAGCAGCTCGAGGTCGCCCACCGTGAAGTACTCGCGCTGCGCCTGGCGAGCCGACACGCAGATCACGCCGAGCGCATCCTCGCGGTCGATCATCGGCGCGTACATCGTCCAGCCCGAGAGCGCGCTGGGCGCGGCGGCGGTGAAGATGCCCTTCCGCGCGTGAAGCACGGCGAGGGTGGTCGCGGGATCGAGCGTCGGCACGTGCACGGTCGGCTCGGCGTTCGCGAAGTGGACGAGCTCGTACACCGGCGCGGCGGCGTGGCCGAGCTGCCGCTCCGCGGGCGTCGCGGCCACCCGGAGGTAGATGCCGACGGAGCGCGCCGCGCCGTAGATCTCGAGGGTCTTCTCGGCGATGAGATCGAGCAGCTCCCGGCGGTCGATCGTCTTGCCGATCGCCTGCATGAACGCGTACATCGTGCCGAGCTTCTCGTAGGCGTCCTCGAGCTGGTTGAGATCGACGGGCGCGACCTCGGAGCGGAACTGCGCCGACTCGCGCGACGCGGGGATCCCCTGCGTCGGGTCATGGTAGTCGGTGACCTCCTCGACGGCGGCGTCGGGCGGCGGGATCGTGTCCGCCGCGTTGCGCCCGACCTTGGACGAGCGACTCGGGTCCTCCAGGGTCTCGCGGAAGGCGCCCTGCGAGTCGGGGGCGAGCTGGCGGCTCGGCGCGGCGCCAGGGATGCCCTGCGCGATGTGGCCGGTCTGCGAGACGTGGAAGAACTGGGTGATGCTTTCGGTCGCGATCAGCTTCGTCGGGACCTCCGCCGTCGGCTCGGTCTCGACCGCCACCTCGACGCGGAAGGCGTACGGCCCGAAGCGCAGCTCGTCGCCCGCCTTGATGGGGTGGCGCCGCACCGCGACCCCGTTCACGAGCGTGCCGTTCGAGCTGTTCAGGTCGTAGACCACGAAGCCGTCGCGCTCGTGGGCGACGCGCGAGTGCTGCCGCGAGATGCGGTAGTCGCTGAGGACGAG